>JBFFVR010000065.1:0-7782 GCA_041570685.1 Promineifilaceae bacterium (SeqCode) | reverse complement strand
GGCATCTCGATTCTAGTCAACTTTATTACCCTGTTGATATTGACGATCGCTGCTATTCGCCAGTTCGATCTCTCAGGTCCCTGGCGTGTTGAATTTAGTCTCCAACGCCGCATGATCTTTCTAAGTTATCCATTGATGTTAAATCATCTTTTCGCTGTCATCTTTTTCCAAATAGATATTCCTCTCATGAAACAGATCAATGGTTCTGAAGCGGTTGGTTGGTACAACAGCGCCTATAAATGGGTTAACGCCTTTAACGTAATTCCATCTTTTTTTACTTTTGCGCTTTTTCCCGTCATCTCACGTCAAGTTCAAAGCGCCGATTCGGACGCCCGGCGCACCTTCCGTCTTTCGATCAAATTGATGTTGCTTATCGCCTTTCCCATCGCCGCTTTGACTACCTTAATGGCGCCACTGATGATTGGCGTTCTAGGCGGCCGCGAGTTTCTTCCCCATGGTGCCATCGCTCTTCAGCTCGTGATCTGGTCTATACCCTTTGGCTGGATGAATAGCGTTACCAACTATGTTCTAATTGCTTATGGTCTGGAGAAGAAGTTGACGGGCGCCTTTATCATCGGTGTCAGCTTTAATTTAGTAGCCAACCTCATTTTACTACCTTACTTTAGTTACGTTGCAGCCTCAGTAATAACAATTTTCTCTGAGCTTTTATTGTTGTTTTTATTTGCCAGATATTTACGGCCTGCATTGCCCGAAATGCACTGGCTTCGACTAATCAAAAAACCTTTAGCGATCGCTGCCGGAATGATGATTGCAATCGCCCTTGGCAGTCAAGTCAATATTTTCTTAGCATTCATTCTCGGATTGGCGGCGTACCCTCTAAGCCTATGGCTCTTGCGGGTATTTGGAGCAGAAGAGAAGCAAATCCTTGATAAGCTCCTACCATCCCACATCACTCGTTGGTTGACGATTTCGAGGCCGGGAGGGGCGACTAAGTAGAGCAATGTCGTTCAGGAAAAACGCATGGGTGGCCACAAACTACCGAATATTGTTAGTCGTCATTCTTTTGATAGCTGCTATTTTACGGGTTTATGGCCTCAACAATATATCTCCCCCCGGTCTTGAACATGATGAGGTGGCCCATTGGCTAATTAATCAGAGCATTTTGGAGGGGAACCACGCCCTGTACTATACAGAGGCATTTGGTCATGAAGCGGGTTTTCATTATGTGCAAACGCTGTTCATGATTTTACTTGGCGATAACGCCTTCGCCCTTCGTTTACCGTCAGCTTTTAGCGGAATACTTCTTGTGGCAGTTAGCTTTGCCCTAACAAGGCGCCTTTTTGGTATACAGACTGCATTACTTTCGGCGGGTTTGCTGGCTATTCTATTTTGGCCAGTGTTCTATAGTCGGCTTGCACTACGAGCCATTGCCCTGCCTCTTCTTTCAGGTATTTCGGCTTATTTATGGTGGAAGGCATGGCAGAGCACCTCTTCTAAAGCATCTATGCGCGTTGGCATTCCAGGATCCGACGAGGCTAAATATAACGGATCGGTATTGTCAGTAAAGCAGCTTGTTACCTCACCCATTTTTTGGTTTGTCATTAGCGGCGTCTTTGCTGGTTTGAGCTTCTACACGTATATGGCCAGTAGAATAGTTCCGATTTTCTATATCGCTTATTCGATCTATTTGCTGCTTTTTCACCGAGAAAGTTTGAAAAGAAATAGCTGGGGCATCATTGCATTTTTCATGGCATATGCTCTGGTGGCACTTCCGTTGGCTAGTTTTTTACTGATGAACCAAGGAGCTGAAGCTCGAATTAGCGAAGTTGACCAACCCCTTCGTGATTTGCTATTGGGTGAATTCCAACCCGCGATTGAAAACTTCATTGCCTTTATAGGCATGTTTGGAATTAGAGGTGATCCCTTATGGCGGCAGAATGTCGCCTTTCTACCTACATTTGAACCCATCATAGCGGCATTCTTTTACATTGGTTTGTTCATTTCTTTATGGCGATGGCGCAAACCTCACTATCTATTCATATTACTTTGGCTATTAATGTCAGCTATACCAAGTATTGTGACTATAGATGCCCCAAGTAGCATACGCATTATAAATGCATTGCCGGTGATTGCCGTATTTCCGGTTATAGGACTCGAAGTTATTCACCTTTTTAGGGGTTTATCCACAGTTTATACAAAGTTATCCCCAAAATTTGTTCGAATTGCCGTGATTATTAGCCTTTTAACGCTTGCGGCAGTGTATCTCGCCCGGACCAGTATATCTTTATTCAATACCTGGCCAGTTAACACGGAAGTACAATTCGTTTGGCAACAAGCCCTCACGGAAGCAGCTGCGTTCTTAGATGCTTCGGCAGACGCCGGTCCCACCGCTATCGGTGGTTGGACGCCTGAAACAATGGACCCGCCTACGATGGAGCTAACGCTTAAACGCGAGGATCTCGCTTTACGCTATTTTGATCCCACTCAATCATTGATCGTCCCTTTCCAGCAAGACAGTCAGCCAAGTTGGATTGTTCTCCCAGCCATTTTACCGCTTGCCTCAGGCTTAGATTCGTTACTCAAGCAAATAAGTGATGGATCAACTTCGATGGGTAGTTTCATCTATTATGAGATTCCCGAACATAATTCTGTCTCTCCCCAATATCCAGGAGATTCTCTCTTTGACGCAGAGATCAAGTTTATAGGCTACCAGGCAGTTTCTGATGGAGAGGATGTAGGCAGCGGCGATAATTCTACAAATGATGATGTTGAGCTACAGTTAGTTACCTTCTGGCAGGTAGAAGAGACTACGGCCGAACCAAGACGCATTTTTCTTCAGGCGATAAGTGAAAACGAGGAGCAAGTAATCGGGCAAGACGATGCGCTCGGTGCACCAGCGGCGCATTGGCGGGTTGGGGACATTATTCTACAGAAACACAACCTTGTTTTACCTGCTAATACAGAAGCATATGAGTTACGTTTGGGAATATACGATCCGGTTTCGGGTAGAAGATTGATTACCAAAAATGGCCTTGACTATCTTACCCTGGATGCTCTGGCTGCACCTTAAGGGAGAAGAAGCACGGCTCGTGAGAAAAATAAAGGGCACTTTGACAAGTGCCCAAGCCTGATAGCAAACGTAGATACGTCTGTCACCCATCTTATTCTATTAAATTGGACAATTAAATTAATTGATACTGGAGATTTTCAAGTGAATTTCACCGCTCGGGACGCGAGCAACTACGACCTGCCCAACCTTAGAACCTAATAGGGCTTTTCCAATCGGCGACTCATTTGAAATCCGGCCGTTACTCGGATCAGCCTCGTGGACACCAACAATATGATAGGTTTCGGGTTCATCCTCATAATCCACTTCTACTACAGTTACTGAATTGCCAACTCGAACCTGATCAACCCGACCGTCATTCTCAATGAGTTGGGCACGTCGCAGGGAGTCTTCCAAATCTTTTATTCGCCCTTCTACGAAAGCTTGTTCCTGTTTTGCGTAATCATAATCCGCATTTTCTGACAAATCACCGTGGGAAATCGCTACCTCAAGCCTGTGTGAGATTTCTTCCCGTCGTTCCTTTTTCAAAAATTTGAGTTCAGATTTGATCTTTTCTAGACCTTCTTCAGTCACATAAATCACATTATTGTTGTTCATACCTATTTTTCTCCAGTTTTCACCCTGGAATAGCGATTTGGCCACTATGGTAAATATCCTATTCTAATTTACGCCTAAAAGCAGGAAATTTGGGTGGTGTTCGGTTGATGGTTTCTTAAATACCCAATCCTTCTCCAACCGGACCCAGGAATGCTCTAGAACTGTTACATTTTGGCCAAAAAAGGAACCCCGCATGAGGCGGGGCAAGCGCATTACATCTTATTGAATATACAAATAGTATAGCGCAGGCAGAATGTTCTGTCGAATATTTTAAGCTAGCTATGGAGGCCAATGCACTGCCACTCATTCAATGTTAAAATCCCTAAATATGGCTGAAAAAAGACTCTCTCTATTATCACCGGTCGTTCGCGTCTTAATTTCCTTCATTGCTCCTATCCTAATAGCAATTGCATTTGCTTTACTGGTCAGCCAGATATCTGGCCGGGCGTTTGTTTTGGAAAGGAACGATCCACGGCAAAACGCCTTGCTTTTAGGAGGGATCGGCTTGGCGAGTTGGTATATTGGCTGGCGTCTGTATGGTCTCAAGAATTTAGGGCTACGATTTGGCCGGCCTTTGTTCGCCAGCACTGGTTTCGCTTCCCTCGCTTGGATTATTTTTTTAGTCTTACGATTGGTTCTGGTCGAACCGGGGCCGGGATCTTTGCAGCAAGTTGGGATAGGGTTTCTATTCTTGCTCGTTTTCGAAGCATTCTGCACCCAGCTATGGTCATTTGGTCTTTTTTTCCGCAGCGTCGCCGACTGGCGAGGCGCATTAGCAGCGGCCGTTTCCAGCGGTATTCTTTTCGGCCTGGTTGGCTACCTATTATTTCAAGAGTCATTTACGGCTATACCAGCCAGTGCTTTATATTTTGTCGTATGGGGCGTCTTATATGGCGTCATTCGCCTGCGCACAGGCAGCTTACTGGGGGCAGTGTTCATTCAAGGCTTGCAGAGTTGGTCAAGCTGGCAGTTGCTCAAAAGTGGTTTGGCGGATCCTAATCAACTGCAAATTCTATACCTGGTCGCCAGCGCAATATACTTGATTATCATTTGGCGCCTTTGGCCTAAAGAAGAAAGCGATTATCGCGTATAGCTAGCCTACGGCTTATGGAGAAATAATTATGGTTAGTGAACAAGCATATGAGAATATTTTGACCCGTAAAGAAGACGCTGTTGGCGTCATTCAAATTAATCGAGCGAAAGTATTAAATGCTTTAAACCAGGAGACAATGGGTGAAATTGTCGAGGCGCTCGTGACCTTCGACGATGATGATGAAGTGGGTTGTATAGTCCTCACCGGAAATCAGCGAGCCTTTGCTGCCGGAGCAGATATTAAACGAATGGCTGAAGCAACACCGGTTTCAATGCTAAATAACCCCTTTATCGATTATTGGGATCGCTTAAAACGAATAGCCAAACCAATCGTTGCCGCCGTATCAGGTTACGCTTTGGGCGGTGGTTGTGAACTGGCCATGGCTTGTGACATGATCATCGCCAGCGAATCGGCCAAATTCGGCCAGCCAGAGATTAATCTCGGCGTGATACCTGGGGCCGGCGGTACGCAGCGGATGGCCCGGGCCGTCGGAAAGGCCTTAGCCATGGAAATCGTATTAAACGGCCGGACTTTATCGGCCACCGAAGCAGAGAAGCACGGCTTAGTCAATAAAGTCGTACCGGTGGAGCTCTATTTGGAGGAAGCTATTAAGTTTGCCGCCGAGGTCGCTGCCCGGGCGCCGGTAGCAGCCCGATTGGGCAAGGAAGCAGTCAACGCTGCTTTCGAAACAAATCTTCAGGCCGGGTTAGCTTTTGAACGCCGTCTTTTTTACATGCTTTTTGCGACCGCAGACCAAAAAGAAGGGATGGACGCCTTTGTCAATAAACGATCCCCAAATTGGACAGGTCGGTAGACCTCTCTTTTTTAGTCAAAGGTTCGCATGAAAGTTAACGTTCATTATCTCCAACCGCCTTCCGAGCCAGATATAGACTATTTAGGATCGTTATTAGCGCCTAATGTCCGGCTATCGCTGGGTAATGATGATACGCCGGTTCCCCAAGACACAATGATTCTCATAGCTGGAAGGCCAAAACGGGCTCACATAACATCCAGCCCTGATTTAAAATCAGTTGTTATTCCCTGGACAGGAATACCGCCTGAAACAGTCCAACTTCTGGCTGAATTCCCGCGGATCTCTGTTCATAATTTGCATCATAATAGCGATGCCGTAGCCGAATTAGCCCTCGCCTTGGTATTGGCCGCGGCAAAAAAAATCTTGCCTATGGATCGGTCCTTACGCGCTAATGATTGGTCGCCACGCTATAACTGGGTTCCTTCCCTCTTGCTCAAGGGCAAAGTCGCATTGATCCTCGGTTACGGAGCTATAGGAAAACAAGTGGCTAAATTCTGCCACGCTTTGGGGATGACTGTTCTGGCTGTTCGGCGAAATCCAAAGGTCTCTTCAGATGAATATGTTGCCGAGATACATTCATCTGAAGCTTTATCCGAGCTATTACCTAAAAGCCAGGTTATCCTGCTTTGTTTGCCCCTGACGAATGAGACCGAAGGAATTATAGGCGAGAGTGAATTCAACTTGCTTCAACCTGATTCGTTAATAGTCAATATCGGACGAGGGCCTTTGGTGGATCAGGCTGCCCTTTTCCAGGCGTTAGCCAACGGCCGGCTTGCCGGTGCGGGTATCGATGTTTGGTACAACTACCCTCGGGACAAATCAAGCCGGACAAATACGCCGCCCGCAGATTTCCCTTTTCACAAACTAGAAAATGTGGTTATGAGCCCCCATCGAGCCGGCACAACCGGTGATTCTAAGCAAATAATAATGGAGCATTTAGCGGACATTCTAAACACAGCTGCCAAAGGTGAAACGATGTTCAACCAGGTGGACCTGGATCGCGGTTACTGATATCCTATGGACTTTGCGCCTGCTATGGGATTGAATGATTTTACTGCTAATTCAGCAACTAGCTGAAGAATCTTTATATTGAAGTGCTCTAATCAAAAATAATTGCTACCGGCTCAAATTAAGCGGTATTACGTAGTATGAACTCGAAACTCCTAGTATCACTGGGTTTGTTGGTTATTTTGGTTGTTATCAGTTGGCCTGTGGCTGCTGAAGAACAACCAATGGTCAAATCGACAGATCTGGTGCTCCGGGCCAATGATTTTGCCGGAGGGACAAGTCACGGAATACAGTTATCCCCCGGAGGATTAACGCTCGATGCTGACGCTTACACCGGTACGTATCTCTCACCAGTCATAGATGTACCGTTGCCGTTTAATGCTATCGTTACTCATTGGATAGCGGATCTTCCCGATTCATCCAACCTCACGATTCAATTGCGAACTGGAACAGATAAAGGGTGGTGGAGCGAATGGTTTCAAATTGGTGAAGATCATGATTTGGGACTACCGGAAGATGAATTTGTTATTGGCCAAATGATCACAGTGCCGGCTGTCGATGTGACCCACCAGAGAATTCAATTCAGCGTCAGCCTCGGCCGCTACGAAAATTCCTCTCTCCCAGTTTTGGAGGAGGTGCGTTTTACCCTGATCGATTCTTCCGCCGGACCAACGGCCGAGGAGATGGTGGCTCGTCAGCAAGAATTGGACAGTCTGTCACCACAGTCGGTCGATAGCGGCTACCCCAAGCCGTCGGTTGTTAGCCGGACTGTCTGGTGCACGGATCCGCGTTGTAATTACTCCAATGGCTTGGCTTATGTTCCCGTGACCCACATGATTGTGCATCACACTGTCTCAAGCAACTCCAGTTCTAACTGGGCAGCAACGGTTCGAGCAATCTGGAATTACCATTACTCGCGAGGTTGTCCAAGTAGCTGCTGGGGAGACATTGGTTATAACTACTTGGTAGATATGAACGGCGTCATCTATGAGGGGCATAACGGCGGGGATGATGTCGTAGGCACACATTCAGGCGATGCCAATGCCGGCAGCATGGCTCTCTCTTTCATAGGCACTTTTACTGCTTCAAACTACCCTAATCTCCCAGGTATTGCCCCACCACCAGCGATGAAAAATTCGGCCGCCGAACTCTTTTCATGGAAAGCGGACCAGAAAGGAATCGATGTTTTTGGCGCCGGTAGTTTACCCAATATGAATTGGGGACTACCCCATGTTATGGGGC
>JBFFVR010000064.1:0-7833 GCA_041570685.1 Promineifilaceae bacterium (SeqCode) | reverse complement strand
ATAGACCATGAGCCCCGATTATAATCGGGGCTATGGTTTCGCGGAATCACCGCTCATCAGTGTTACTGTAGCGACGCATCTCGTCAGTGAAATACCAGAGCCAAAATGCGTTCATCGCGCCAATTATACATGCGTTCAAAAATGCGTCCATCATGCACCTCGCATTTCATGGTGGTGGTCGTCGATGAACTTGTAGAAGTCTAATGCGCCGTGGTCGTCCCGGTAATCCGCGACATACTCCGGGCAATAGCTATACGTGTTGCCATCCTCATCCTGAAAATGCGTATCCAAATCGCCCAAGTCAATGATCATGTATTGATCATAGATGGGCGTGGAAAATTCGCGGATGCGTTTGGCGGATTCACGATAGTCCTCGGCTGTAGCCTCGGACCCAGACTCATCATAGTCATCAGCAACCATTTCTAGATACTCTGCGAATCGCAGATGCGAAAATTGCTCTATTCCCATGTTTCTCTCCTCGGTTATTGTAGCAGACCGGGATTGCTCCCGGTTTCGTCCACTAGGACTCGTCAGTGCTACTCTTTGTGATGGCCCAGTATATTTGGTCATCGTTGCTATTTCCTATCTCGACCTTCAGCCCGTATTCACGGATGGCCTCGTCTACTTGCTTGAGCGTGTCTTCGGGTGATTCTTTCCAGTCGGAAATACACATCATGGCTTTTCTCCTCGTTGGCCTAGTTCAGTTATACGCCAATTGGATGTGAATGTCTACTCAATATCGAAATTCGCATAGCCGGTAGCGTCCATGAGTCCGTGGATGATGTCGAATGCCTTTTGCTTCGCTAGATCGTCACGCGATTCGTTTATCCATGCCATGCGGATTCCATCACAATCCAGTAATTCGAAAGAGCCTAGTGGCTGGCCGAACTTCTGGCAGTCTTGCGCTGCTGCGCGTTGAAATATGAAATTGATCGTTGCTTTAATCTGCATGTTTCTCTCCTCGGTTGTGGTAGACGCGACCCACCCCGAAGGGTGGGTGCGTTTCGGCCATTCAGGCCTCATCAGTACCACTAAGCAGTTCCGAGAAATATCAGAATTGCTAGCGCAATAGCGCAGGTGATAGCGATTATGTCGTCAAACCAATCGTTTTTAAACATAACTGCACACCCGACCTTTGTCGGCTGCCTCGTTGGGCTTGCCGATGAGTTTCTGGACGATGCCCCGGGCCTGTGCGCGAGACTTCACCTCAGGCAGTTTTTCAAGACGATCAAGAAACGTGCCAACCGACATTGTGCGATTCTTAGCGGAGCTGAGAATCTCGTATGCCTGACCACGTGGGTACAGCTTGCCGGTTTTCTTGTTGGTGTAGAAGTGCTCTTCTTGTCCTGCGTAGGCTTTAATCTTGCGGGACTCATCGACAGTGCTCGTGCGCTTGGCGGTAACCTTTTTGGTCGATGCCTTTTTGGTCGATGCCTTTTTGGTCGATGCTTTGCGTGCGGTCTTTTTACGTGTTGCCATTTTACTCTCCTCATATTGGGGTGCGGAATTGCTCCCCGTAACAGATCCCGGTTGCCCGGGATTTCGGCTCATGAAGCCTCATCAGTGTTACTTGTAATGCTTGTTGTACGCATCCCATCCTTTATAATTGTCGAGCCAGATGATCAGGTCCATGACTTGGCCATACCAGCTGTCGCCAGATGGGCAATGCCATGCGCCTGTTTCGTAGCAGCCCCAGTAGCGAACTTGCTTGCGGAATGACTGGTGACCTTTGAGATCGAATCCAAGATCACGGTACGCCGCAGCGACAGAGCTGTAGCGTTTCTCATGAATGTCGAGTTCCGGGCAAGAAACCACTATGCTGATCCGTGTCGATTGGTTTGAGCTGCGGTTGAGCTTTCTGCGCTTAGGCTGCTCGACTGCGAAGGTCTTTGGCGGATTGTCTTTGTAGACTAGGTAGACACCGCGAATGTGATGTTGCCTGCCGGCTGACCAGTCCACGATTTCCTTGCCGTTCCACGCTAGGACGTGACCTTGAACATTGACCATGATCTTGGCGCCACCCCAGTTTGCGGCCAGCTCGCGCTCAATCGTGCGAACTGTCTTGGACTGGAATTGACCGGTGATTCGGTCGATGGTGAAGCCAGATTGACGGATCACATCGTGGTAGCGGTACTGGCTGAAGCCCTTACGATTCTTGCGACCTGCTGCCTTGAGGGCTGCGTGCGCTTCGCTGTAAGACCAACCGGTGACTACGGATGTGGCGATGACGGTACAATCGTTGGTTTCGTTGAAGGGTTTAGACTCCTCGGAAATTGATTGGAATGTCTTGTCCATGCTTTTCTCTCCTCAGTTGTAATCGACGCCCCGGAGGGCGTTTCGGCCATTCAGGCCTCATCAGGATTACTTCATTGCGTCGTGGCATTTCCCGCACACGCCATCAGCGTGCTGGTTGTGCTCTAAGGGATTGCCACACTTATCACAGTAAGTGTTATCAGCAGCCTCCTCAACGATACTCAGCAGCCTCGCCCGAGTCTGCTCCCAGTCGGCTATCGGCCTACCGGAATCCAGAAATGGGTGGATGAGCTGGTTGATGTGAGACTTCCAAGCTGCCTTGTACTGCTCGCGATTTTGTGCTTTTGCCATTGTGCTCTCCTCAGATTTGGTCGATGGCGGATGCCATCAGGAACTTCGTAGAATCCCCGGAAAGCCCCGGAGACTCTAAGAAGTTCCCCGGGCTTGGGCCCGGGAAACTCCTCTGGGAGAGAGAGTGCTAGCACGCCTGACTGCTAGCTGCGCGTCGCGAGATTCCGGGCCTCGCGCTGCCCTACCCTGGATTTGGCCTCCCCGAAGGGCTAGCCGGGGACCGGGCCAGTTCAGGACTCCGAGGAGCCGTCCCCTAGTCGCGCTGGGCGACTAGGAACAGTTATACTCCAATGACGAAAAATAGGAAGGGCTAAAATCCCTTATATTTCAACAACTTACAAATTATTTTTCTTTACCGAAACGGAAAAAACTGTTTTTCCTTTAAAATCAACAACTTAACTTGCAAACTGAATGGGAATTTTGTTCGTAACTTGTTGAATCTAAAGGGATTATTGTGCAAATCGTGCGTAAGTCTTTGATTTTAAACAAAAACCACGATCTCCAGTTGGGGCAGGCCTACCTATGGGCTGGGCGTGAAAGTGCCGGAAATCGGCTCTCGTTTGGTCTCCTGTGGAATTTGGAATACTCCTGGCGAGACTGGCCCGGTTGGTGGAATCCGGGATTTTAGCGCGGATTAAAATTTTACCGGATCGGAAAGTTTGTGGCTTAGAATGAGTCTAACAGTGGGGACATATTAATTCCTTTAAAATCAAGGACTTAAGAAAAAGTTGAGTATAATCAAGGGTTTATAGGAGTAAGGATATTCATGTGGCCCGGGGCTAGCCGGTAAGTTGTTGATATTCCTGGATAAAAAGGACAGTTTCTCTAGAAACCTTTATAAGTTGTTGATTTATATGGGGTTTCTAGGGTTTCATATAGTAGTTCGGGGACGGCATTGGGGATCGTGTATGGGCCGAATAGGGTACTACAGGAATACCATATATATCAGGCACTTATAGGCTGTATATAAGGCTGTTTCTAGTGGTAGTACCCTAAAGGGCTGGAATCGTTAGTGATTTCGTGAGCGTGTGCTGGCGCTATATGAAAGCCCGGTTAAGCTGTTGATATTCCTGGAGAATCACACTTTTTTACACCCATTTGTGAGAAAAGGCTTGATTTTCTCGAAATTTACCGAACAGGAAATTTACTCTGCCGTGGCCGTGCGCCTCGCTCCGGCATCCCCGGTACACGATCCAATCCACTCCCCCCACGATCTGCCGTGCGCGGCTCTCGGGCCATCTCGCGTGGTCTCGGGCCAGTTCGCGCCCGGGCGCTGCGCGTCCCGGATCTGGGGCCAAGGGCCAAGGGGCATATATAAGTGATCGCTTATATAAGATAATGCTAATATACTCGCGATCCGTGGTGCGCTGGCGTAGGATCATGGTGGAGTAGGGGAGGGGAGGGCACCCAGCATAAGTGGCCGTAAGTCATTGATTATCGGTTGCCCAATTAAGCGCACCATTTGAGCCTTTATTACCTGAAAAAATATGCAGGAAATTTTTAGAAAATTTTGCTTTATCCAATTCAAAAATTGCTTTAAATCAAAGGACCGTTCACCATGGGCAGTGTAACCCAGTTCCGAAAAGAAGCCAAAAAAGATTTAAGAACCAATATTGATGGCTTAGAGATTCTATCCAATCTCAAAAAGAATCTAGATGCACTCACTCAGATTGATGAAGAATTGGAAAATGCTATACACGACTTTGAACGAGATGTAATGGATGATGAAGGGAATATCATTCGCACAGAGGTTTATCGTTCAACCACTCTTGACCGAGAAACAATAGCAGTCTATCATGCTAGACAAGCGGGGCGAAAAATGCAGATTGACGCGCAATTAAGGATTCTTAATAAGGTGCTGCCTGATTTGAAGGCAGTGGAGAAAACTAAGGATATTAATGATAAGGCAGCAATGGCTCTTGCCGCTTTCGCCGCTGCCGCGTCTGAGGAATGAAAGAAAATTCCTCAATATTGCCTTACTCCGAGGAGGAGTGGGCTGAGTTTGCGCGTGAAAATATTATGCGCATCCGAACTGACCCTTGTTGGTTTATGGAGGTTGCGTATGGGATGGAATTGGATATATGGCAACGGGAATCCTTCGATGCCATGGCTGATCCGATAAGACATCACTATGGCCTTCCAACCAAAATTAACCACCCATCCCCCGTCAATAACAATAAGCCAAAAACAAAGTTCACTATCCGAGCAATGCATGGCCCCGGTAAAACATTTTTTGCCGCCGCTGCCCTAGTATGGTTTCACACCGCATTTAAAGGCATTAGTCCAGCAACAGCGCCGACGATTAAGCAGTTAAAAACGAGACTTTGGCCGCGTATACGGACGGTGCAGGCTATGGCTGATACATTTTGGTCATCGATGTACGAGGTGATGAGCACGAGTGTCGTGTTCAATAAAGACCCAAACTGGTCGGTGATCGCGGAAACCGGAGCCACACCCGAGAATCTACAAGGCTATCACGATCAATTCATGTTGATTGTTTGCGACGAGGCCAGCGGCATCGATGAAGAAATGTTCCCGGTTATTGAGGGCGCACTCTCGACTGGTAAGATCGTGCTATTGCTTCTAATCGGAAACCCGACCAAGCTTATAGGAACATTCGCGGATTCGCACTTAAAGCCAAAGGTTTCAAAATACTATCACCAGATCCACGTTGACCTAGAAAAAACAACAAGAGTTAGTAAGCAATGGGTCACGGAGATGGGCGAAAAGTATGGTGTCACCAGCCCAGTGTATCTCGTTCGATGTTTGGGGGAATTTGCTGAGGAAGATGAGAATCAGCTTATTTCGCTTGCATGGCTTGAATCTTCTCGCGGAAGGGAGTATAAAGCGGATGGAAGCATCCCTCGGAAAAGGATCAGCGTGGACGTGGCTGACGGGGGTGGCAATTTCACCGTTATAACACGGAGCATTAAATACCAATCTTTTACGTTATTAAAGAAGCAAACTCAACACAGCTTCCCCGGGGCGACAGCCGTAACGCAGTGTTGTGATGAGGTTGAGCGACTTTGGTATGAAGATGGTATGTTAAAAGAAAATGGCGATGATATCGTTGTTGATAGCTTGGGCGTTGGTGCTGGTGTGACCAGTGAATTGGTTACACGTGGACTGCCAGTTATCCGATATATGGGTGGCGCAAGAAGCGACGACATCAACCTTTGGCGCAATCGCCGTGTGCAATCCTACATGGTCACTCGCGACCATCTGCGTGACAAGAAAATTGTATTTGCAGATAATTTTGTCGATGAAGATGAATGGGATGATTTGTATGCGCAACTTTGTAGCATTAAAAGAAAGCCGGGGCTGGAAAAGATTGAAGATTTGATGACTAAACAAGAAATGATGGATAAAGGCATCAAGAGTCCAGACAGAGCAGATAGCATCGCTATGCAAGCTGCAACACAATCGCCTGTATTAATGCCGGGACTTGTTGACCGACCCATCATTGGTGTACAAATGGAGACTGCATCGTATGATGGCTCAATTGCGGAATCTTTTTAAACGCAGCACCCCGGAAATTAAGCCCAGCGTCGTCGGCAAGAATGAAATAGCATGGGCTGAGTCGCGATTATATAACGCGCAATTTCCTAAATATAACCCTGATGAATTAATTGGGCGCAAAGGCCACAAGATATATAAACAGATGATGCTTGATGAGCAGGTGAAAGCAGTCGTGCGATTTAAGCGTGACGCTATCACAAGTCGAGAAATCATTTTTGTGATGCCGAATATTAATAGTCATAGTCAGGCTCCAGGGGGTGAAGATCACGATAGAATCCAATTATATGAAGAGATGATTCGTAAAACCAAAGGCAGTTTTGTCGATGGTATGAATTATGTGTTAATGGCGATGTATCAGGGATTCTCTCTGACTGAGAAGATTTTTGATGTTTTCGACTCTATTGATGGAAAGCCTTTTGTTGGATTAAAAGAGCTTGTGCCAAAGCCTTTTGATACTTTCGAATTTTATACTGATAAATTCGGGCAGATCACTAAGACCATACAAACTCTGGATAATGAGGAGCAGATTATTGATCTTGACCGTTTTATCTATTATGTGCAAAACCCGGAGTTTGATCGTCATTATGGCCAATCTGATCTGCGTGAGGCTTATCGGTCTTGGTATTCTAAGGATGTTATTATCCGGCTGTACAACCAGTTCCTCGAACGATTTGCTGGTGGGTTTGTTGTTGGTAAACCGACGCAAGGTGCATCCCTAGTCGCTGGGACACCGGATTATAATGCTATGATCGCGGCGATGAACAATATCCAGAATCAGACAAGCATATTGCTTCCACACAATATTGAGCTGGATATAGAACGACCAGCAACAACTGATCAATACGAAAGGGCCATTCAACTGCATGACCTCCAAATCGCGAAAAGCCTTCTCATCCCTACGCTCCTCGGAATCACGCCACAAGCAACTAATAGTGGTGGTGGATTCGCACAAGCAAATACGCAATTGGAAGCGTTCCTCTGGACGTTGGATGCGGATGCTAGCAGGCTTGAGGAAGCAATGAATGAGCAGGTATTCGAGCCGCTGAATAAGTTGAACTTTGCTGATGGCATTGGGCCCCTCATGAAGTTTAAAGCAATCTCTGATACGAAGAAAATGGAGATTGTTAAGAGTTGGCAAGAACTCGTCACCAGCGGCGCGGTTGAGGCGAGTGACACGGATGAGCATCATTTACGTGAATTGCTTGAATTCCCGCATAAGGGCGAGCCGTTGAAATTGAAACCGGAAATTGGAGAGCCTACTTCTCCACCGGAAGCCAAGAAATCAGTGCGTGGCCCAGTAGAAGATACCAACACTAAGCGTGTTAATAATGCTGCGTTTAGTCGTGCCACTAAGCGGGTGAGTTTTGCCGTAATTGAAAGGAAAGCAAATAAGATAGAAGACAACAGTGTAATTCGGGTAGAATCCCGGTTTGGGGATATGGTCTCGGATATGGCAGCTAGGATTGAGGAAGAAAAGTGGGGAACCCCAGCTGCCCCGGTTGCTGGAATTACGTCTGTTGATTTTAATGCAAAGTTAAAGAATAAAGCCCGAAAAGCTATTGAGGATGCATTAAACGAAGCATGGGCATTAGGAGTCCAACATTCCCGAACAGAGCTAAGTAGCGCAAGGAAACAACAGTTCAACATTGATATGGCTCGTATTGCCGAAGTTGCTGCTGTATTCCTGCTCCCCAGATCTGTTCGGGCTTT
>JBFFVR010000063.1:0-7845 GCA_041570685.1 Promineifilaceae bacterium (SeqCode) | reverse complement strand
CGATGAGTACCGGGATTAATAATAGCAATAAACAACGTCGCATAAAAAATCCGTTCGAAAGTTGTTCCGGTTTGTGGTGATGTTTCTGGAGAAATCGGTTCCTCTCGGAAACGCCCTACAAGCCATAATCCAGCGCCAAATATGCCTGCCTACAACAGTACTTCCAGATAGTCGATCATAGGTATCCAGGTGATTCGGTACTCTTTTATTCCGTTCTCGCATCCACTGCCAAATTCACGTTCTTCATCTTAGCCAATTTAATCACCTATTTCTTCTTGGCCAAAATATCTCAGTACTTTATTAGCTGAAGTCACTGGCAAAATTGGTCGATTCTGGACTAAAGGCTCAATATTTATCATTATATGAACAATATATTGATAATTATTGTTCATTATGATATCATAGGATTGTAGCAGAAATAATTTTACAAAACAAAATGATTAGATAACAAACAAATTCGATATAACCGGAAACATTTTGCCAGAGATACTGCAGGAGTACGACGATGACAAAAGTTGCGATTAACGCCCCCGCCCCCGACTTCACGCTTCAAGATTACCAGGGCAATATGGTAAGCCTCTCCCATTTCCAAGAGAAGAATCACGTTCTCTTGGTATTCAATCGAGGTTTCAGCTGACCATTCTGCCGCGCGCATATGGCGCAGTTGCGCCAAGACCTTGAGAAATTTGCTAGCAAAGATGTCGTAATCCTAGTTATTGGACCTGAAAACGCTAAGAAATTTGCCTCTTACTTCGCTAAGCATCAATTGCCCATGATAGGACTTCCGGATCCCAAGCACCGAGTTCTAAAACTATATGGGCAGGAGATTAAGCTTTTCAAATTCGGCCGTATGCCAGCCCAGGTTTTAGTAGACAAAAATGGGATTGCACGCTATGTTCACTACGGAAATTCGATGAGCGACATCCCTTCGAATGAAGAATTACTTGGATTAGTTGAATCCATACAAAACTCTCAACATGCAAAAACATCTGAAGAAGTCGAGCATCAACTCTAAGAATTTGCTTGGCATAGGCGATTGGAATAGAAGTTGTCAAATAAAAATATCGCTTCGTTAGGCCTATTTAGGGGTGACGAGCATAAACCATTCTTCTGGGAAGGCGGAGAAGCCGCCGCCCTTTTCATCCATGGGTTCATGGGAACTCCAGCTGAAATGAGACCGCTGGCCCTGGAAATGCAACAGGCGGGCTTTACCACACAAGGGCTATTGGTTCCTGGTTTTGGACCGGAGATCGACAGGATTTTCGAACACCGCTATCAGGATTGGCTTGAGGTAACTCAATCCGCGATTGTCGATCTCCGATCCCATTACGATTCGGTCGTTCTAATTGGCTATTCTTTAGGTGGCGCCATTGCCCTGAAAACAGCTGTTATTGAACCGCCTGATAGCTTGGTCCTTTTAGCGCCTTTTTGGCATGTGGGAAGGCACATGCATCAAGCTATTTGGCAGTTATTCAAATTGATTTTTCCCAATCCACGACCGTTCAAGCGAGCCAATTTCTCAGATCCCCGCATCAACGGATTTGTCGGCGGTTTGGCACCTGAACTCGACCTTTCGGATCCCGCCGTACTAAACAACCTACAAGAATTGCGTGTGCCGACTAGATTTGTTGACCAACTGCTAATTGCTGGCAAGGAAGCGAAGCGAAACGCCAAAAAAGTTCACGTCCCGACATTAATCGTCCAGGGGACGGACGATAAAGCGGTCAAAACAAAGCATACTCGCCAACTATTGCAGCGAATGCCTGGCCCAATCGCTTATGCAGAATTGAAGGCGGATCACGCCTTAGTGGAGGCCAATAATCCTGGCTTCAAACCGATGTCTCAACGCGTTCTAGACTTTACACGAGAGCTTTTTATCGCTTCAATTCCCTGACGCCCTATCTTGTTCATGCTCCTGCCCGTTGGTTCACCGGCTCCACATTTCTCACTAACAGCGATCGCTAGTAATCGACAGATCAATCCAGCATCTGCAACTGGCCTTCTCTTATTGATTTTCCACAGTTATCAAACAGTTGACGAGGCAAGGTTGATCATTCGAGCTGTCAGAGAATCATATCCAAGCCCAGATCAAATTCTAATTGCCAGTGTGGCGGACATGCGCATCGTACCACGTCTAGCCCGCGGAATGGCTAAACGCATCATGCAAAATGCCTATGAAGAGGCAAAAAAAGAAATCCCTGAAGGTCATGAACCAAGTGATCATATCATCATCCTGCCTGACTGGTACGGCAAGGTATTTGACGCCTACAACGTACCAAATACAAGCGGAGAAGTGGCTCTAGTAATAATTAATGAGTCGCAGATTGTTCAAGGTAGTTACAAAGGGCATGAACCTGTAATGGCGGTCTTAGAACTCTTGGCTGAAATTCAGTCATGTTCGTCATAGGTATAGACCTTGCCGGACCGAGCAATCTCAAAGATACGGCGCTTGCCTGCTTCAAAGGCAAGCAAGGGGGGTTGCAACTAACTCAATTTCAATCAGAAATTGGGGATCAAGCGATCTTCGATCTGGTAAACCAGTTAGACCCTTTGAAAGATATCGTCATCGGTCTAGATGCGCCCCTGTCTTATAATTTAGGTGGTGGCGATCGCCCGGGAGACAGGAAACTCAGGAGGAAGATCATTCAGGCCGGAATGCCCTCAGGTTCAGTCATGCCCCCAACGATGACCCGCATGGTTTACTTAACCCTGCGGGGTATTACCTTGGCGAATGCCCTGAAAAATATCAATTCGAATCGCATCAAGGTGGTAGAGGTACATCCAACGGCCGCTATGGTCCTCCGTGGCGCTCCACCAGAGCAAGTAACCCAGCTAAAATCAAGCGCTCTAGCCCAACAAGCGCTTCTGGATTGGCTTGGACAAAAAGGCTTAGAAGACTTGAGCGTCCTGCAGGGTTCCGGGGACCATATGCTGGCCGCTTGTGCCAGTGCCTATGCCGCCTGGCAATGGCACGAACGCAAATCCGTTTGGCAGGAACCAGCCCGACAACCGTTTCATCCCTACGATTTTGCCTGCTGAGCCCCTTCCCTCTAAAGATGGCCGACCTAGCGGCTGAATTACATTTTCTCCCCCTTAGCCGCCCCATTAATGTTGCCCGTACACGCTCTTAGTTCCATGAAGCGGAATATTTCTATGATATTCTTAAAGTTTGGCAAGATATAGACAAATACTTGACAATATATGAAATTTATGTACAATGAAGGGTGAATATAAGTTGACGCAAATGGAAATGCCATTGAAGGAGAGAGTCTTATAAGCAAGATCAGTTCAGTTCACCGTCATTATTTCACACCGAATTATCGTTAGTGTAGTTTCCATCAAGAGAACAAAATTTAAAAGGAGAACCATTTCATGAAATCAGTAAAAGTAGTTGCTATTGGCGCGCTGGCCTTAATACTTATATTTGCGGTTGCTGCCGTGTCTGCCAATGGGCCGAAAGGCACATCAGTAAGGGAAGTAGTTGAAGGCAGTTCGATACATACGACACTGGCGGCAGCGCTTGACTGCACCGGGCTTGACCCGGCGCTCGAAGGAAATGGCCAGATAACCCTGTTCGCCCCCAGTGATGAAGCTTTCGCCGGATTTGGGCTTGACTCGGCTAACGTTTGTGGGGAATTAGGTGTGGACACCTTACGTGGCATATTGGCCGATCACGTTGCTAAGGGACGTCGCTATTCAGGTCAGGTTGTCGAATCAGAATCGATCAAGATGATCAGTGGAAACCGCTTCGATGTTGTCGTTGACAGTACGGTAAGCGTTGGTGGAGCTGAACTTGATCTGGGCAATCTGAACGTTGATGCGGCCGCTAATGGCGTCATTCACTTCAGCAACGGCATTGTCGGCCTCGGTACAAATCTTCCCTAGTTCTGGAACCTAGTCAGAAAAAAATTTGGTTGAGAGAAAATCTCGGCATCGAGATCATCAGCAGTAAAATTCAAACCCTTGATAATATAAAGAAGCGGAGTTAGGTATCCCTGGCTCCGCTTCAATTATTTGCCCGGATTCTCCTATTACGAGGCCTGAATTTAGTCAAATCAGTTCACTGAATCCTAAATCTGACAAACTAACCACCAAGTCAACTAACAGCCTGCCATAGTTGACTGCAGTCATTGATAGGCATATAAAATAAGACGTTTCTGACTAAACAAAGGCTGATTATTGTGTCAGATATTATTTGGGTAGTCATTGCTTTTATTTGCGGGTCATTACCTCTGTCTGTCTGGCTCGGCCGCTTGGCCCTCGGGAAGGACATCACTCAATTTGGGGATCATAATCCTGGGGCAGCTAATGTTTGGCGGGCCAGCAGCCCTGCTTGGGGGTTACTGGCTGTATTACTCGACGCTTTCAAAGGGGCTATACCCGTCGCTTTGGCTAACTTCGTCTATGAAATTGACGGCTTCACCATGGTGCTGATAGGCATAGCCCCAATCGCGGGTCATGCTTTTTCACCCTTTCTGAAATTCAGTGGGGGCAAAGCTTTGGCGGTTACTTTCGGCGTCTGGGTGGGACTCACGATTTGGATCGTGCCCACTATATTGGGTCTATTTTTTGGCCTTTATCAGGCCCTGATCAAACCGGAAGGCTGGGCTGTTATGGCCGGTGTTTTTAGTCTTTTAATCATCTTACTTATCATCGGCAATCCAGTTTGGCTGGGAGTTTGGGCCGGCATGGCTATCATTTTAGGCTGGAAACATCGAGTTGATTTAGCCCAAAGGCCGCATATTGGTAGGCGCGCTCAAAATAATCGTATTGAGTGATAGCTTGAATCGCTTGCGACCATTTCGGCGTAGGCCAGGCTCTCTCGGAGACTGATTCTGGAAGCTTTTCGAGCGGGTAAGAATGACGCCATGACAGCGATGACCACGATGATCAGTAACCAAAACAGAACGGCCATCCAATTGAAAGCAAAATCGAGATCGACTTCGATCATCGTCTGGCCTAATTGACGGGCCAGCAGTCTCGCCAAAATAAACGCCAAAGGAACTGCCAACATCCAGCTTATCAGCCCTTCGTGCAAAATATTCTCATTGCGACTGAACCAAGCGCCCTTTGCAGCGGAAATTATTGCCCGAGGAAACAGCGTAGGAAGAGGGCAATAACCAAGCGCCAATTCATTCGATGACCAAGTCAGCCCCAATGCCATAAGTCGCGATGGCCTCGCGAACACTGATCGAAGCTCCCTATAAGACAGGCCACAGAGAAGCGATTATTGGGGATTAATAATGCCGCTGCATCTTGTAGCTGTTTAGCGTATTTTTGAAATGCAAGGGATCGATACGATGTTCCGCAATGATGTTCTCCTGCAGATCTGGCAAGTAATTACCTTCTAAAAATAGCCTGATCTTGTCACGATACTGCTGGGATACGACCGTCCAGTCGGTATTTGCGCTGAGGATTGGCACCAGGGATAGAACGTAAAAAGATTCGCATCCTTCTGGGGCGATCGTCGGATCGGTCAGCGATGGCGTGGTCGAAATGCACTTTGCCGCCCAATTCCTCAAATAATCGACCTAAGCCGGCGACCAGCTGCTTCAAGGAGCTCGTCAAACATGTAGGGAGCCTTTATAACGCTAGGCCCACCGTCAAATTTGAAGCCATTTAGCTCATAATGATAGCTTCGGCTACCGAGCTGATCTCGTTTCTCAAATATAGTTACGTGGTGCCCTTTTGCGGCAAGGCGGATGGCGGCCGAAAGTCGGGTGTATTTATGAAATTAATCTACCGGACAATTGACCTAGTTGGCACGTTTCGTCTGCCACCAAATCATCGGCAGACGACGAAGCTTTCCCCATTTACCTACATGAGCACGGCGAGAAAAAACATCGTAATCATTTGCTTCGATATCATCTAGTATCTGACGGTAAAACGATGCGGCGGCGGCGATGGAAAAGCGACCTTGTGGGTGTATAAGCGAGATACCGGGCCAGGCTTCATCATATATGTGGCGAGCACGCGCAATCTGAAACTTCATGAATTCGCGCCAGCGGTCATCGTATTCTTTTTTTTCTTCACCAGCAGCGATATCGGCTTGAGTCAAGCCATGATCTGCTAATTCATCCAGAGGTAGATAGAGCCGACCGCGTTCCCAATCTTCGGCCACATCGCGCAATATATTGGTGAGTTGGAGCGCCACACCGAGCTTGATAGCATAACGAATAGCCTGCTGACTCTCAAAACCAGTGATGTGCATACTCATCAAGCCGACTGTGGAAGCAACGCCATAGCAATAGGTCGATAAATCTTCGAAAGACTCATAGCGGGTCTGGTACAGGTCCCGTGCCACGCCGTCAATGAGTTGTTCCGCATATTTACGCGGAACCCTGTGTTTGGTCCGTGTGTCGGCCCAGGCCACTGCAATTAAGTCATGTTTTGGCGGCTGGGAACTTAGAGAGCGTTCACGCCATGTCTCCAGGAGATTGGGAGCATCCACGCCTGATTCATCCACAATATCATCAGCCGTTCGGCAGAAGGCATACAATGCCCTCACAGAGCGTCTCTCTTCCGGCTTCATTAGAGCTGAAGCGAGATGGAAAGAGCGACTGTGATAGGCAGTTAAGGTTTCGCAGTGATTGTACGCCTGCTCCAATAGGACCGTATCATTTTGGCTTACAAGTTCAGTTGGATTAACAAATTGCCAGGCCTCTTCGGCCAAGTTAAGCAGTGGATTTTCCCAGGTGTCATTGATTAGAACTGCCATAAGGCGATCTCCAACTCGACTAGCATTTGACTAACTTTAGTAGAAATATCATATCATGGTGTTCATATATTGTCAATTAATTGCACAATATTTGAAATGATCGGTGGAATTCGACCCTTCATAAAGAAACATTCTTGTCCCATGATAAATCGATGCAATATTCAGCCCCCCCAACCAAACCTTAACTCTTGAATTTTGAAATAGTTGCAGGAGAAATTTAAATTCGCTGTTGCCTGGAAACCTGGTTATGGAAGGGGTTCTACTATCGATCGTAATCGCTTTGCTAAAGAGATATAAGAATGACTCACTTGATTTGGGGTAACAAAGAAAACAACGTATCTGCTCCGAAAGCTGTTATGTTAACTAATTTATTATTATCTTAACCCAATCGTAATATGAATTCCTCAGTTTCCTCGCCCCGGCCGTTGGCGAATCCTTATCTTCGCCCGTAATCTTGAATCCGCACTTTTGTAAACGCTTATCGATGCGGCATGGTCCTTTGCCGCCCGGGCGTAAAGGGGACTAATTTCAACCTGAGCCAAGAAAGTAGACAGCGCCTGGTTTGCAATTCCTTTGGCCCAGAATTCTCTTCCGAGCCAATTGCCAACTTCTCGTTACCCAAACTGTTCAAAGCTAACAACGTGCCCTGCTAATCTGCCCATCCCATAATACCGTCCTTTTGACGATATTGTCATCACCCAGAATCTTGCGCCAACGCTCCATAAAAGCCTCTTGGTCGGCCGGATTTGTGGCAATAAAAGCTGCCAAAAATATGGCTTGAGGATCCTATTGATGTTCGAAAAAGACGGATAAGTCTTCTTCTATAAGATCGCGTCGCTGTAGTTTATTTGGATCAAGGATTGCCTTTGTTTTCCCCATCAATTCCCCGTTTTCTATGGATATTCTGACCGATGGCAAAGATAGAAGTAACGCTTCAAATCTTCCTCATCTTCAACGTTCTTTTGACCGGTAATTGTTCAATTATCTCCATTGACAGTACGGCCGCTGATGGGCTAAGATGAGGCTGGCCTTATCAAACCCGAACACCGGCAGCGACCACCAAGCATAGCGCCGGTTCACATCACAGTAAAAAGAGGGGTAATTCATATGAGCACCCGGTTCGGATT
>JBFFVR010000062.1:0-7907 GCA_041570685.1 Promineifilaceae bacterium (SeqCode) | reverse complement strand
GTTTAGACAGTTTGATGGTCCAATCTGCCCTTATCCGACGGGACATTTTGCCTCGGGCTTTAAAAAACCGAAAAGCGGCTGCCAGTGCCCTACAGAACCAATGGCAACAAATGGTATCGGTAGGCGATACGCAAATGGGTCGTTTGATAAGCCCAATCATTTCTGGAGATCGGGCCCGGGGCTATGTATCTGTTGTTGGCCTACCAGAGGAACTCGATTTGCTGGATACGTTGACGGTGGAGTATGGTGCGGCCGCATGCGCTTTGGAAATGGCTAAAGCGAAAGCTATTAGCGAAGCTAAAAAGGAACTGAGAGGCAACTTTTTAGAAGGATTATTAGCAGGAACATTGCCAGAAACAGAAATCAACCGGCTTTCTGGCAGATTAGACCACGATACAACTCGCCCCCACGCCATCATGACATTTGCCTGGGATGGCGATGATACGCCGTCCCTACGCCGCTTAGAATCGCCGTTGAGTTGGCTTGTGTCAAGTCATAATAGATCGGCTTTAACCCATATATACAGTAACAATCACGTATGCGTTTTTCAGTCGCTGGCCGATCGTGATGATAAAATGAGTTCTGCAGTCGAGCTAGCCAGGCATATTCGCGAACACCTGCGCGCTGAGTTTCCTAAACAGCGATTGTTATGTGGACTTAGCGGACCCGCTAAATCATTGGGAGAATGGCCCGAGGTTTACCACCAAGCATTGCAAGCTATGAAAGTGGCTGAACGGCTGCATCTTGATAAGACAGCTGAATTCAATAATTTGGGGGTATATCGACTCTTAACCGAGCTTGTTGATGCGCCAACAGTACAAGAATTTTGTAGCGAAATCATTGGTCCATTAGTGAGGTATGACCAACGTCATCGAAGCAACCTGGTAAAGACAATTGGCGCCTATTTTGAGAATCACGGTAACATTAGCCAGACGGCGGAGAACCTTTTTGTTCACCGTAACACGCTGCTATACAGGTTGGAAAGGATTCAGGATTTGACAGGTCAGCATCTCGATAATTCGGATGAACGACTTGCTTTACAATTAGCATTAAAATTGCGACAAATTCAGCCAGATGAACAACAAGGTTGATTATTTGTCACACATTGCTGGTATAGCTTGACGAATCAGATTAAATCATAGGTTCCATCACGAGATAATCAAGCCAGTCAAGATACCGTCTTGTTCGTCCTCTTACCGTGTCTTGGTAAAGACCTTGAAGATGACGAGTCACAGGACCTATTTTCCCATTACCAACAGGCCGGTAGTCGATTTCTCGAACGCCCACTACTTCAGCAGCCGTCCCGCAAACAAATACCTCGTCAGCATAATATAATTGGTCCCGCGTGATGGGTTCCTCGGATACTTGATATCCGCTGTCGCGCGCTAGTTTGATAACCGTGTCGCGGGTAACTCCTTCAAGCGTGGCTGATTTCGGTGGTGTAAGGACAGTGTTATCCTGAACAAGCAAGATATTTTCTCCTGTACAGCCGGCCACAAAACCCTTCGGATCTAGCATGACCGCTTCATCAAAGCCAGCTCTCTTTGCCATTGTTTTTACCATGATGGGGTTTACATACTGACCGCTAAACTTGGATTTTGTCATACCTGCGTGAGGATGAATTCGCGTGACAGATGAGACCATTACACTGACGCCAGAGTTAATGGCATCTTTGCCGAGTAGAGGATCCCATTTCCAGGCAGCAATGCCGATTACCGGTTCATATTCGTCCAGATCTAATCCCAAAGCCCCTTCGAAATAGAGTAATGGCCTGATGTAACACTCAGTTAAATTGTTCGCGAAAATTACCCGGCAAACTGCATCCCGTAAAGTTTCCAAATCGTGGTGGATGTCTTCAACTCCTAATACTCGAACCGAATTGAGAAAACGTCGCAAATGTTCCCTCATTCGAAAGACAGCCGGCCCCCGATCTGTATTGTAACTCCGGAGACCTTCAAACACACCAATTCCATAATGAAGAGTTGGGCTAAGGAAATGAACTTTTGCCTGGTCAAAGGGGACCAATTCGCCATTCATCCAAATGAACTCAGCCATTTCCGTCGAGGATTTAGCCAGATTATTTGATTCGATCATCCGTATACCACCATTTGAATCCTTTGCGTAACTGCTCATAGTTCTCGCTCCATATTTACGATCATCTGGGTCATCTCGTCAGTACCTAATGGCTCTTGATCATTATCTACTAAATCAGCTGTTCTATAACCGTTTCTCAGTGTTTTAAGAACGCTCGCTTCAAGACTTTCGGCAAGCGCGGTCAAACCCAATGAATGTTGCAACATCATAGCCGCTGAAAGGATTGCCCCAATGGGGTTGGCGATATTTTGACCAGCGATATCAGGAGCCGATCCATGGATCGGCTCAAATAATCCACGGGGTAATTCATGTCGATTGTACGTTTCGCCCAGGGATGCGGAAGGTAGATTGCCCATTGAACCAGAAAGAACCGAGGCCTCGTCAGTTAATATATCCCCAAACAAATTGGAAGTTAGGATTACATCAAATGTCGCCGGCCGGCTGATTAAATGCATGGCGGCTGCATCAACTAGAAGATGCTCAAGATTGACGTTTGGATAATCGCTAGCAGTTTCCGCAACAGTTTGACGCCATAGCCGGGAACTTTCTAAAACATTGGCTTTGTCTACCGAGGTCACTTTACCATTTCTTTCCGCGGCGATCTCGAAGGCGAGCCGGGCGACACGACGGATCTCGCTCTGGCTATAAATCATGGTATCAATTGCTTGAATCTCATCCCCAACCTGCCGGCGTTCTCTTGGTTGGCCGAAGTAGATGCCACCTGTCAACTCGCGAATCACGAGAAGATCAACTCCTTGGAGCAATTCTGGTCTAAGTGGCGAGGCTTTCATCAGTTCAGGAAATAGTCTGACAGGTCGTAGATTTGCGAACAAGCCTAGAGCTTTGCGAAGACCCAATAATCCCTGTTCAGGCCGCACTTTTGCCGTAGGATCATCCCATTTCGGCCCGCCGACAGCACCTAATAAGATCGCATCGGCATCTAGACAGGCCTTTAGTGTTTCTTCTGGCAATGCTGTGCCACAGGCATCAATGGCGCAACCACCGAGCAGATGTTCCTGAAACCGAAACTGATGGCCGGTTCCGTTGACGAGATTTTGTAGCACTCCTACTGCGGCCCCAGTTACTTCTGGGCCGATCCCATCACCTGGTAATATAACGATGTTTGCTTCCATGTCTGGCCTTATAGTTGCCCTTGGGCGGGTTCCCGCCGGTGTTCAACGAATTGTGCCGTTAATAAATCAAATGAGCTTTGCACCTAACCTTGAGCGCTCTCAGAGATTGTTGTCGCCGTTCAACAAAGCAAATTCGATGCTGTCATACAAGGCTTTCCAGCTTGCATCTATAATATTTGTGCCGGCACCGACAGTGCTCCAACGACGTGCTCCCTGTTCTGTATCAATCAGCACCCGAACGGTAGCACCTGTTCCATTTTGGCTATCCAGGATACGTACTTTGTAATCTGCGAGATGAACTTCTGAAAGCGAAGGATAGACATCTAGTAGTGCCTTTCTAAGAGCCACATCTAGAGCGTTCACCGGTCCATTACCTTCGGCGGCTGTATGCAATATTTGATCGCCAACTCGAACCTTGATTGTCGCATCGGCGCTTAGTCCCCTTTCTTCACGATGTTGAACAAGGACCGTAAAATCCAAAAGTTCGAACGGTGGATTGTAGTCGGGTTGCGTTCTGTATAACATTAAGCTCATCGAGGCTTCGGCACTTTCAAAAGCAAATCCTTGCGCTTCCAAGGACTTGATCTGGAGCAGCACCTCACGCGCTTGGGAGCTATCTGTGTCAACGCCGTACTCAGCCGCTTTGTCTAATACATTGCCTCGGCCAGAGAGTTCTGAGATCACGGTTCGTTGCTGATTGCCTATTAGTTCCGGATCGATGTGTTGGTAGCTTAAACCGTTCTTTCGCATCGCTGCCACGTGGATTCCGCCTTTATGAGCAAAGGCACTCGCTCCAACAAAGGGCGCATGGGTATCCGGCGCTAAATTGGCGACTTCTGACACATACCGGGACAGTTCGGTTATTTGTTGAAGATTTTCAGCTGGCACACACTGTTTTCCCATCTTGACCTGTAGATCAGGGATGATTGTGCATAAATTTGCATTGCCGACTCGTTCGCCATAACCATTTATGGTCCCCTGTACGTGAATAGCACCGGCTGTAACGGCGGCGAGCGTGTTGGCAACACCACAGCCACCGTCGTCATGGGTATGGATACCTACTGGAGCCTCGATCCTCTGGGCAACTTCGTCAACAATCCGGGTGATTTCCCAGGGTAGGGCGCCGCCATTCGTATCACAGAGAACGACTACATCAGCCCCGCTCTCGGCAGCAACTTGGACCGACATCAAGGCATACTCTGGATTTGCCTTGTATCCATCAAAGAAATGTTCGGCATCGTAGACGATTTCTTTCCCTTGCTCCTTGAGGTAGCTAATACTCTCGGAGATCATTGCCAGATTTTCTTCGAGATCTGTTTCCAGCACATCTCTGACATGTAAATCCCAACTTTTACCAACGAGCGCAACGGCCGGTGTTCCGGCATCTAATAAAGCCCGGATATTGGGATCCGCGCTTGCCAAAGTGTCCTTTCGCCTGGTTGAGCCAAAAGCCGTTATCTTGGCAGTTTTAAACTCCATTTGTTTGGCGGCTGTGAAAAATTCCGCATCCTTGGGATTAGAGCCCGGCCAACCACCTTCGATGTAATGGACGCCAAACTCATCTAAACGCTGGGCAATTTGCAACTTGTCGTTCAGAGAGAGGGATATTCCTTCACGCTGCGTTCCGTCACGCAATGTCGTGTCATATATATACACTTGCTCGCTCATAATAATTCTCCCAAAAAAACTAGCCTAGCGAATCCTCTCTTTCCTTTTAAAGTGGAACGCCATGGCCTTGATTTGTCTCAATACTTCCTTCATAAGCGCTTATCGCCGCTTCTCGCTTGAGCAAATAGCCCAGCTGATCCACGCCCTCAATCATGCATAATTTACTAAATGAATCAATCGGGAAAGTTACAGCTCGCCCATCTGGCAATGTTAGCGTTTGCTCTGCCAGGTCAACTATCACCTCAGCGTAAGGATCCTCGTCTACTAATGTAAAAAGCTGTTGAAGCGTAGCTGAATCAACAACAATCGGTAAAAGCGAATTTTTTAGAGCATTGTTGCTAAAAATATCGGCAAATGAAGTGCTGATGATGGCTTTAAAGCCACGAGCGGTTAAAGCCCAAGCCGCATGTTCTCGTGAGGAACCCGTACCAAAATTGTCGCCGGCCAATAATATCTGGGCCTTCGCACATTCTGGTCGGTTCAGGGCAAAATCGGAGACGAGATCACCATCGCCGGTGAAACACCAACGGGCGAATAGCCCCTCTGCCAGACCTTCCTTAGTTGTCACCTTGAGGTAATCGGCAGGAATAATCTGGTCGGTATCAATATCATTTACGGCGATAGGGGCTAAATTTGAACGAATGATTGTAAAAGGTTCCATCGTGCTCTCTAGTTTTGATCGATAAATCGGTTCCTCAAAAATAATGGACAGAAGCGCTGGATGCTTAATTCAGCATCGTTCGCGGATCCGTCACGACCCCGTTGACAGCCGTTGCTGCTGCTGTTAGTGGGCTAGCAAGAAACGTTCTTCCACCCTTGCCCTGACGACCCTCAAAGTTACGATTGCTTGTGCTGACGGCATACTGACCGGGTTCTAATTGATCACCATTCATCGCCAAGCACATGGAGCACCCGGCGAAACGCCATTCGGCTCCAGCATCGCGAAATATGCGGTCGAGACCTTCCGCTTCTGCTTGCTGGCGTATGTTTTCAGAACCAGGAACGACCAGCATCCGGAGGCCAGGAGCCACTTTTCTACCTTTAATCAAATTGGCTGCCATTCGTAGATCGGACAAACGAGAATTCGTGCAGCTTCCGATAAATACTACGTCCACTTTATGGCCAAGCAACGGTCGACCGGGTTTCAAGTCCATGTAACCAAGTGCTTTTTCTAAAGCTATCCGTCGGTTTAAGTCGCGTTCCATTTCTGGGTCAGGTATGGGGTTTCCGATGGGTAGGCCCATTCCCGGATTTGTCCCAAAGGTTACCATTGGTTCCAGATCGGAAACTGTCAGAGTGAGTGTGCGATCAAAGCTAGCACCATCGTCGGAAGGCAGTGTTCGCCAATAAGCTAGCGCTTTATCCCACTCTTCGCCTTTTGGAGCGAATTCTCGGCCGGCCATATATTCGTAGGTGACATCGTCAGGAGCAACCATGCCCGCCTTGGCGCCACCTTCGATGGACATATTGCAGAGCGTCATTCTTGATTCCATTGAAAGGCTTTGAACAGCCGGACCACCGTATTCAAATACATGGCCTGTACCGCCACCCACACCGATTTTGGCGATAAGGGCTAAGATCATGTCCTTAGCCGTGACGCCCCGGCCAGTTTCGCCTTCAAATAACACTTGATAGGTTTTGGGTCGATATTGCAAAAGACACTGGGTTGCTAGAACGTGTTCAACTTCACTGGTGCCAATGCCAAAGGCCAAAGCACCAAAAGCGCCATGGGTTGACGTATGGCTGTCGCCGCAAACAATTGTCATTCCAGGTTGGGTCAGCCCGAGTTCTGGGCCGATAATATGGACGATGCCCCGCTCCTTGCTTTTTAAATCATAGAGCCGGACACCAAATTCTGAGCAGTTGGCTTCTAGCTGCAACAATTGGCGTCTGCCCATTTCATCAGCTAACGGTAATGAAAGTGAAGTAGTTGGTGTCGAGTGGTCCATGGTAGCAACAGTACGTTCCGGCCGGCGAACGGTCAGGCCCTTGGCGCGCAATCCGTTGAATGCCTGTGGTGATGTAACTTCATGGACTAAATGGAGGTCAACGTACAACATCGTTGGGGAGCCTTCATCACTCGCAACAACGTGAGAATCCCAAAGTTTGTTAAATAGTGTTCTGGGTTGAGTCATATATTGTCGAAAATCCTAGTTATAATTTAGGTAGTTATTGCCGGTAGCATGTCGTATACACAACAACAAGCTGACTTCGTTAAGCTCATTTAGCTATCTACCTGAGCCTTAGCCCTTTTTGTTTTAGACACTTATTTGGGCCGTTTCTTCAACCTCGCCATATCGGCCGCTGGCAACAAGGAGCTTGTTCAGGGCTGATAAATAGGCCTTTGCGCTAGCTACGATGATATCTGTATCAGCACCATGACCACCGAACGTGCGCGGGCTCATTCGACCACTTTGTGGGGAAGTTCGCTGTAAAATAGAGCCATTTTCAGCCTCCAAACGAACAGTTACCTCACCGATCGCATCGATGCCTTCAGTGACCGCGTGGACGGCAAATTCCAGCAAACAATTTGGCATACCTACGACCATATCAATGGCCTTATAAGCTGCGTCAACCGGACCTGTACCGACGGCAGCTTGAACATGATATTCCCCATCAGGACCATTCATTCGAACGGTTGCCGTTGGCATACCCATGGTGCCACAGGCGACCTGGAGTCCTTCTAAGGTAAAGATCTCTTTAGGCTGATACAGTTGGTCAGTGATTAAGGCTGTTAAATCCGCATCTGTAATAGTCTTCTTCTTGTCGGCAAGCTCTTTGAAACGAGTGAACGCTTCTTTTAGCTCTTCGTCGTTCAAATCGTAGCCAATTTCGGCGAGACGAGCTTTAAGTGCATGTCTACCAGAGTGTTTGCCAAGAACCAGCGCAGATTGATGCAACCCGACCGTTTCTGGTCGCATGATCTCATAGGTTTCATGGTGCTTCAACATGCCATCCTGATGTATTCCTGCCTCATGAGCAAAAGCATTTGCACCGACAATCGCCGTATTC
>JBFFVR010000061.1:0-7916 GCA_041570685.1 Promineifilaceae bacterium (SeqCode) | reverse complement strand
GTGTCGAACATAGAGATGCCAATTCTGGCTTGCAGGTCAACGCAACAAACATCGTAATACTATTGGCTCCTCATCAGTTTAACCGGTCGATCTGTGAAAATCAGAGGGGCGGACAATGTCTCGCCTACTCAATGGAAATTCACCTGTGGGGTCAAGGTCGCGCCTATATTATGAGAGATGGCCAAGTTTATGAGGTTTTTTGGGTGAGGCATACGCCTGGAGAAATGCTAACATTTGCTGATACGCACGGAACAAAAATTCCCCTCCAAATTGGTAATACTTGGTTTCAAGTTATTCCTTCTGATGAATTAGAGGCATTTTCCTTTCAGGAGTGAGATAGAGCCTGAATGAACGTAAACTCGTCTCAACTGAGAAAAGTCTATCGAAATGAAGTTCGCAATTAGGAATACAAATTGACTCGGATAGTTGAATGGAAATTATAACAATGATTCTCGATAATATGCAGAGATTTTACCCGTCGAATTCTTGACACATTTCTGAAAGCTACTATAGTCAGAATACAATTCCTTATTGAGGTGAACAGATGACCCGAATGGTGCAATGCGTTAAATTTGGTCGAGAACTTCCTGGACTTGAAAAGCCGCCCATACCTGGTGAGCTTGGCGAACGCGTTTTTGAAAACGTTTCTGCCCAGGGGTGGGAGTTGTGGAAGGATCAAATTGTCATTCTAATTAACCATTACGGATTGAATATGGCGGATCCTCGAGCCCAGCAATTTCTCAATGAGCAGATGGAGGAATTTTTCTTTGGCGAAGGCGCTCAGATGCCCGATGACTGGGTGCCGCCAGGGCAGGGTGGAAAAGGCGGGCCAGCTCCACAGGGTAAAGGAGGGCCTGGCCCTCAGGGAAAGGGAGCCCCAGCACCTCAAAGTAAATGAGTATTGATACCCACGTAGCAAAATTGGAAATATTGCTTCTGGCATGTTATGAACTCGGTCACCAACCCCTAAGTTTAGCTTGGCCAGATGCTGCTCTAGAAGCGGCGGGTTTTAACGTCACCCCTTGTGATCTCTCTATAGAAAATTTTCCAGACAGGTTGGTAGAGGATGTCGCTTTGGTGGCAATCGCAACCCCTATGCATACGGCGATGCGAATTGGGGTCTCAGCAGCGCGGCGAGTGCGGAAAAATAATCCTGAAGCCCATATCTGCTTCTATGGTTTATACGCAGATTTAAATGCCGAATTCCTCTTTCAACACCAAATAAATGGCCATGGAAATAAGTCCCTGGCAGATTCGGTTATTAGTGGAGAGTACGAACTGCCACTAGTCAAGTTAGCCCAAGCTCTTGAGAATGGGGCGGATATTTCGCAAATCAAAGGGCTCTCAACGCCGGTCTCTATGAAGAATCCAAACCTACAGCGGATTTCATTCAATGTGCCGAATCGTGAGAAATTGTTGCCACTAACTAATTACAATGCATACCTTAACGGGGATAAGGCAAAGACTACTGGTTATGTTGAAGCTACGAGGGGATGTCTGCACACATGCAAACACTGTCCTGTCGTTCCTATATACGCGGGTCGATTTTTTGTCGTTCCTGCCGAAATTGTGCTTTCGGATATCCGGCAACAAGTGAAGGCAGGCGCCGGACATATTACTTTTGGGGATCCAGATTTTCTCAATGGACCAGGTCATGTTCTAAAAATAGTCAGGGCTATGAACCATGAGTTCCCTGCCATTACCTTTGACTTCACCACCCGGGTAGAACATTTGTTAAAATATCAGGGAATTCTATCTGAGTTGAAAACGCTCGGCGCGACCTTCATCACCTCTGCTTTCGAGTCGACAAGTGATTATGTTTTAGGACGACTGAAAAAGGGACATACTGTCCAGGATATGGAGCATACCTTAAGTATCTTGGCGAATATCGGCCTGGCAATCAGGCCATCATGGGTTCCATTTACTCCATGGACTACATTAAATGACTATCTAGAGATGCTAGTCTGGATTAATGATAACAGCCTTGTGGCTAACATCCCGATGGTTCAATATAGTATTCGCTTGTTGATACCGCCGAAGAGCCGATTGTTGCCAGAAATGTTGGGCAGCGATTCGCTGGGTGAGCTAGATGCCGAAAATTTCACATATCGATGGATCCATCCCGATTCGCGTGTAGACGCTCTCCAGGGACGACTCACCGCATTAGCTCAACGGGGAGATTATGAGCCGGAAGTGACCTTTGCGCTTGTAGCCAAGGAAGCTTTCGAAATTGCGGAACGACCTCTGCCAATATTTAGCAACCATTCATCAGTAGACCCTGAGCCACCCCGATTATCCGAGCATTGGTTTTGCTGAGCTGAGCCCGCCGTGGGCCAGTCTGGTCCGGTTACTTTGTCAAAATAGATTTGCCGAGCGCCACCAGCGATAATATTTGTCTCGCAGTTCGTCGCGTGTGGGAAGGGGGAAATAGGCCAAATCTTCCCGATTGCCGACAAATAGACCGTTCTTAATCATTCGATACGGAAATTCGACTGGATGGACCCGATCAACCATTTTACTGTGAACAGTTTTGTCTCTTAGGTCGACTAAGCATTCGCGCAAGTGAGGAATAAACTCATAGGGTAATTCACCAACCTCCCCAAACTCGGGATCGCGCGCCAATGCACCTAACCTCAATTCAACGAAAGCAATTGCCGGCAGGTGAATCATGCTCGTAGGTTCTTGAGTTATGAACTTATAGAAGCTCACCGGACCTTTCGAACTAACGACCAGGGGTTGTACAGGTGCGATTTCTTGATACATATGGAGATTCGGATCAGGCTCCGGGTATTTCTCGCTGCGGCTTAAACCAAGAGTTTCACCATATGAGGTGACCAAATAAAGCTTCAGAATGGACGTAAGCGGGACGTGCTCAAGAACTCGATACGTTGAGATGTATACTGATTTTTTTACTGTGCCATCTTCGTGGGCTACACAACGTTCAATTCCATCGTCAATGCGAAAAAAATCATCCCGATAATCAGGATCAACTTCCAGAAAGATCGCCTGGCCATGAAGTTTCCGGTGACTTCCAACCGCATAATAAACCCCGAAATCCTCAGGCTCAAGCATCGATGCTATCAAGGCTTCAGGCATCAAAGATAAATACAAGTGCACGGTCATTATTAATTTTCCTCTCCTCTCGAAATTAATTGGTTTGCTTTTTTGACCGGTTCTCCGCAAGGTCTTCAGCAACCAAGATTCTTACTTGTGCACAGATAATTATACCAGTTTTAGCACGGTAATCGACTGGAGGATCTTAAAATCACCACTAAACTGTTGATTTACAATTGGCTGATTATTGGGAGCTGCGGCGCAATATCAAAGCTAAGTTCATTATGAGCTAGCCGCAAGGCTTTTTCTACTATCCTTGGTGAGTCACCACGAGCGAATATGAAGCCCAAGTAGCTGTCACCTTCAGGGAGCGGTATGAGTGGATTGTTTAGTTTGGCAGTGATTTGAACGCTTTCGATAAGCGGAATTTTACAAGCCTCATGACATCCGTGAACTTCCTTCAAAATCCCTGCCTCTGGGATTGGGATCATCATGACTCCACTAGCTCTTTGTTCTCTTTTCATATTGTCGAAGGGTAGGCCAAAGGCTTGACGCAATATCATTGATTCTAATGAAACATCCACGCCAAATCGCAAGGTCTCGGAACAAAGCCCTCCGATAGATCGTCCAGCGATTTCGATAATCTTCGGTCCGGTTTGATCAATTCGAAGTTCAGCATGGACAGGTCCATTTATTAAACTAATTGCCGAGGCTGCTGAGCTTGTCGCATTGATGATCGCTTCCTGGATATCTTGTTCTAGTCGTGAAGGAGTGATGTATATTGATTCCTCAAAGAATGGGCCAACAAGCGGATCTGGTTTATCGAATAAGGCCAATACATGTAGGTTCCCATGATCCAAAATGCCTTCCAAAGCCATCTCTATCCCCTCCACATAATCTTCCACAAGAAACGGGACAGAATCTTCCGATGAAGCATCAACGGCTAACAACCGATATAAGCGCCTAGTGGCTAAAAGAAACTCTTCTGGATTATTGGCCCGTATAACCCCCCGGCTTCCATTAAGATCTAGCGGTTTTAGCACGCAGGGGTACTTTATCTGCTTAGATAACGAATCAAGTTTGTTTGTTTCAAATGGATTAGTGAAGTAGTGAACTGAATGGCTAGGGGAGGGCACCTTGGCTGCAGCCAATAATTCGCGCATCTGAAATTTATCGCGAGCTGCAATTGCTGCGGCCGGTCCATTATGCGGCAGGCCTAGCGCTTCACTAGCCAGAGCCGCTACGATACTCCCGCTGTCATCCACCGACAAAATGGCACCCACCGGAGTTTGAGCCGCAAATGCGACAATCGCTTGAGAAGCCTCCTCCGGTTTACTAAATTGTATACCGAGCGGAAAATCCCAATACGTTGCTAGCTTGGGATCCATATCGATAGCCTTTATAACCTCTATACCAAGATTATCAGCCGCGGCGATAAATGCAGTGGCCCGATATGTTCTTGCTCCCAGAAGCAATAGCAGGCGCCGTGGCTGGCTTGTTTTGTCTGTCTGGTGTAACTTTGTTGCCATCAATCGATTCTACTCAGAAACCGCGCTAAATGCATCATATGGCTGTCAAAGAACTTAACAAAACCCAATCCAATATGCGAAAATGCCTGCTGTGTTTCGAAGAAGGCTATCAGATCACACCCGGTGCCATCTTTACCGGCACTCAGAATGCAAAAATAATGATCATTGGGCAAGCACCAGGCCGAACTGAGGTTGAAGCTAAACGACCGTTTAATGCCGGCAGTGGCCGTCGTTTATTTCAATGGTTAGGAGAAGCAGGATGGGAAGAATCCGATTTCAGGCGTGATCAATACATGACCGCCGTTACGAAATGTTATCCAGGAAAAAATGTCTCCGGTCGAGGCGACCGCGTTCCATCAAAAAACGAACAAATGCTTTGCCGACCATTCCTGTTACAAGAACTCAAATTTGTTGACCCTAGGTTAATAATCCCTGTTGGTAGCTTAGCGATAAGCCTATTTTATGAGCAAAAAACTCCACTTAAAGAGGTGATCGGAACTGCAAAGTATTTTCCCGAGAACCTTTCGCCTGAAACAATCACTAGTATTACTGCCAATATACGAGCCCACAATTCGTATCAGGATCAATTTTCAAGATCTGGTCGCTGGATAGTGCCTTTGCCACATCCATCAGGTGCTAGTATCTGGCCCAACAAGCCTGAAAACAAGATGTTGATAAATAGAGCCATAAACCTGCTGAACGATATTCGATTGGCGTGGGTCCTTGGCTAAAAAAGGTGCCAATCCCATATCTATTAGGACCGGCACCTCAATTATACTAGGTTGGGGTATTATTTTGAAGCTGCTACAGGCGGTTCGCCCGAACCATTTCCGTTAGTGACCTGGGGCAATATCGACGTTTCGCCACTTGCGTCCGTACCGCCACCAATCGAGAAGGGGTCCTCAGTCGCTTCGAGAAGTACAATTTCTAATACTTCATCCAAATGACTCACACAAATCAGATCTAGGTCTTCTCGAATTCTATCGGGTAATTCTGGTATATCTTTCGCGTTATCGGTTGGTAAGAGCACCGTAGTCATACCTGCACGATGAGCTGCGATTGTTTTGGATTTTAGACCACCAATTTGCAGTGCTTTGCCCCGGAGAGTAACTTCGCCGGTCATAGCGACGTCTCGGCGAACTGGACGTCGGGTAAAGGCTGATATGATCGCCGTTGCAATTGCCAATCCTGCACTCGGTCCATCCTTGGGCGTCGCGCCGGCGGGGACATGGATATGGATGTTAACCTTATCAAAAATTGTGGGATCTAGCCCCAAGCTTCTGGCATTTGCCCTGGCAAAAGTCAGGGCAGCTTGCGCAGATTCCTGCATAACATCTCCCAACGAGCCTGTTAACTGAACGCGACCCGTACCTTCGCTAAGACTTACCTCAATTGAAAGAATATCGCCGCCATAGCCATTTACAGCAAGGCCAGTCACAACGCCTATTTCGTCATTGTCTTCTGCAACGCCAAATGTAAATTTTTCAGGTCCTAGAAATTCCAGGACATCATCTTCTGTTATCTTGAAAGGTCCTGAATCACCACCCGCGATACGAACGGCCAATTTGCGAATCATGGTTCCAATGCTGCGTTCCAATTGGCGGACGCCTGCTTCCCGTGTATAGTGCCGAGTCATCAGGCGCAAGGCTTCGTCGGAGAATTCAACACTGATGTCATCAATGCCATGGGCGCTCATTTGTTTGCGAATAAGGTAGCCATTGGCGATCGACAGTTTTTCATCCTCAATATAACCTGGCATATCGATGCTCTCCATACGGTCGAAAAGCGGTGCAGGAATAGTCTGGGTTGTATTTGAAGTGGTTATGAAAATAACCTGGCTCAAGTCGAAAGGTACCTCAAGATAATGATCCGTAAAGGTATGATTTTGCTCTGGATCGAGTACTTCTAGTAGCGCTGAGCTAGGATCACCACGCCAATCCGCGCCTACTTTGTCGATTTCATCCAACACAATAACTGGATTCCTCGATTCTACATCTCTAAGCGCTCGAATGATTCGGCCAGGAAGGGCGCCAATGTAAGTTCGCCTGTGACCACGAATTTCTGCTTCATCTCGGACACCACCAAGACTAATACGAGCCATTTTTCTACCCATGGCATTAGCCACGGATGAAGCAATGGATGTTTTTCCAACGCCAGGGGGCCCGTTCAGGTTCAATATTGCCCCACGCATTTGATTTCCCGCTAGCTTGCGTACGGCAACATACTCGACAATTCGATCTTTGACGTCTTCAAGTCCATAGTGATCTGCATCTAAAACCTCTCTCACATGGTCAAGGTCAAGATTGTCTTCAGTGAACTTTGACCAAGGCAATTCAACCAACCACTCAAGATAGGTGCGAATTACGCTTGCTTCAGCGGCGTGATTTCCGATTCGTTCCAGTCGCTTGAGTTCTTCAATAGCTCGTTCTTCGACTTCTTCAGGCATCTTGGCATCATCAATCTTTTGGCGCAGCTCATCATTAACATTGGCGTCATCCTCGCCCAATTCTTTCTGGATAGCCTTCATCTGTTCTCTTAGAAGGTATTCGCGTTGGGCTTGGCTGGCTCCTTCCTGCGCCTCCTGCTGTATCTTTGATCGCACTTCGGCAATGCGCAGCTCTCGTTCGAGGTAATCAATTACCTTTGATAGGCGCTCGACGCCGTGCAATGAAGTAAGTAATTCAAGTTCAAGCTCGAAAGGCAAATTTAAGAGGCCTGACAAATGGTCGGCCAACTCGCCTGCAGTCTCGAAACCCCTCAAGTTTGTAAGAATTTGCCTGTTGGCTTCCCCAAGAGTCTCAGCATATTGTTCTAGGTATGCTATCGCTTCGGCCATCAAATCAACCGGTTCACCATCCAAAACTCCCTCGAGCTCGCTATAAGAGCCGGTAAAAAATGGCTCTGTTTCAGCAAATTTCTCAAAGCGTACGCGCCGGTGGAGTTCAATGACCATTTGAATGCCCAATTGGCTGGTACGAAGAATATCTTTAACCGTAGCCAAGATCCCTATGGTTGCCAGCTCCTCTTCGTTTGGCGATTCAACCTCGCTGTTAAACTGAACCAGAATGAGAATCTCGCCATTCCCAGCATCAGCAGCTTGGGCGGCAGCAAGCGATCTTCGCCGGCCTATTGAGATTGTTGTGGTGACGCCGGGGAATACAACACCGCCCCTTAACGGCACGATGGGGATAATTTCCTGTTCGTTAACGTCTGTCATAGATATTGCTCTCCTTTGTCCGGGTAAAATCGGTTTGTTTAAATGCACCATATGCACCAAACAGCACCCTAGTAGCAAGGTGTTTCCGATTATTGCACCGGTTCTTCTACGATCTT
>JBFFVR010000060.1:0-7932 GCA_041570685.1 Promineifilaceae bacterium (SeqCode) | reverse complement strand
GGAAAAACCTTCACCATGGCCCAGGTAATTGAAACTGTTCAAAAACCCACCCTGATCATCGCTCATAATAAGACATTAGCTGCCCAGTTGTATGGAGAATTTCGCGATTTCTTTCCCAATAATGCTGTCTCTTACTTCGTAAGTTATTACGATTACTACCAGCCCGAAGCTTATGTGCCGCGCCACGATTTATATATAGAAAAAGAAACGGATATTAATGAAGAAATTGATCGGCTTCGTCTTGAGGCTACTACAAATATCCTCAGTCGGAGAGATGTGATTATCATCGCCTCGGTCTCTTGTATATATGGAATCGGAAACCCTGAAGCTTATGGGAAAGTAGTTGTTAGATTAGAGCGAGGCAATGTTTATAGGCGGGATACAGTTCTTCGTCACTTGGTTGATATTCAGTACGAACGTAACGATTTAGAGCTCCGGCGGGGAGCTTTTAGAGTCCGTGGAGATACTCTAGAAATTGTGCCGGCTTACGCAGAAACAGCCTATCGGATTGAGTTTTGGGGGGATGAACTGGAGCGTATTACCGAAATCGATCCCTTGACTGGTGAAGTCTTGAGTGAACACTTTAATATTGAAATATATCCAGCCAAACAATTTATAACCGATGAAGATAAGTTAGCGGAGGCCATCAATGATATTGAAAGTGAGCTGACAGAACGTCTAGCATACTTTAAACAAGAAAAGATGTTTCTTGAAGCTCAGCGTATTGAGCAGCGTACCCTGTATGATTTGGAGATGTTGCGGGAGATAGGTTATTGCTCCGGCATAGAGAATTATAGCCGTCATATGGATAGGCGAAACGAGGGGGAGCCTCCCTGGACACTCGTCGATTATTTTCCTCGTGACTTTTTGCTGGTGATCGATGAGAGTCATATGACGATACCTCAGATACGAGGCATGTGGGCTGGCGATCGCAGTCGCAAGCAAACTTTGATTGACTACGGATTCCGTTTACCAAGCGCTCTCGATAATCGACCACTGAATTTCGAAGAATTCGAAGAACGAATCAACCAGGTAATCTTTACCAGCGCAACCCCAGGTCCGTACGAATTTCAGAACTCCTCTGAAGTCGTTGAGCAGGTTATCCGGCCGACAGGAATCTTAGATCCAGAGATCGAAGTACGCCCGGTTCAAGGGCAAGTAGACGATTTGCTTGGAGAAATTAAAAAACGGACCGAAAATGGGCAAAGAGCTCTAGTCACTACTCTCACCAAACGAATGTCCGAAGATCTAAGTGATTACCTGTTGGAAATGGGAGTAAAAGTTCACTATCTCCATTCAGAAATAAACACTCTTGAGAGAACCGAAATATTGCGAGACTTGCGACTCGGCGTGTTCGATGTAGTTGTCGGCATCAATCTTCTGCGTGAGGGACTAGATTTACCAGAAGTATCGTTGGTCGCAATCTTGGATGCCGATAAAGAAGGGTTCCTACGATCAGATACGGCCCTGATACAGACAGTTGGTCGAGCGGCCCGCCATGTTGATGGCAAAGTGATTATGTACGCTGACCATGTCACCAATTCCATGGAAAGGGCAATAAGTGAGACCAACCGCCGGCGGGATAGACAGGCAGAATACAATATATTGAATGGTATTGAGCCGCGAAGTATCGTCAAAGAAGTACAAGATCTCGCTGGAGAAATTGCGGAGCAACACGGGGCATTGGTGGCAGAGGAAAAATCTGCATATCTGGCATCGAGCGAATTGCCAAAAGATGAATTGAACAAATTGATCAAAGATTTGGAGAAGCAAATGAAGGCGGCCGCTCAGGCTCTCGAGTTTGAGAAGGCGGCTGTCCTTCGCGACCAGATCGTTGAATTACGACAAATCATGGTGCTGAAAGATGCCGGAAAGGGAAATGATATTCCAGAGTGGGAGATCCTCCGTCTTCTCGATAAAAACGGGGTTAAGCTAGGTTAACCGGCATTAATTATCCGGTTGAAGCGTTTTTAATCTGGATCATTCCATCAGCCATAATTTCAAGTCTATCACCAGTATGAATCAGGCTTGCTTCTTCTGCTTCAATAGCCAATAAGGGAATGGATGTGGCGTACATCTCGTTGGCAACTATCGAGGCCAGGGCGAAGAAGCTGTCGACGCTATTCGTTAAAATCGCTGCTGGAGCAGTGCCTTTTCTGATTGCCTCGAGCAATACAGCTGTGGTGGTAGAAGAGCCACGGGTAAAAGGCATGACCAAGACGCGCCCGGTAGCATTTTGTCCGGATAGTGGATGACGTCGATCGGTGATTTCGCCAGTCTGATGGTCGTAGCCACCCCAAAATGATAAAGGCTCGTCGGTAACAAGAGCAACGCCTTTGGCAGTTCCCCCTACGACGACTTGACCCTTGATCAATTCTCCCACAAGGTATCGTCCCGAACTATGCGACCTCGAACGGCAGACTCAACACAATCTGCTAGACTGCCAAAAGTGACCACAGTATTTAAGAGACCAGGCGCGTAATAGGCATATTTGGCCGAATTAGTCATTAGTGTGCTTACCGTTGGGGGCAACATGGGTGTTGCTAGGATGCAAGTGTCCACGGTGATTTTTCCGCCAAATTTCTCTATTGGTTCAAGGTATCCGGCTTTATCCGCTAATTGAGTCATTGCCCGACTTGAAGTAATTAGGAAGGTAACATTTGAGCTAGTTTTTCGGCCGACTAACAAAGGCATGAGGTTTTTAAACTCGGCCAGGGAGAAATGTGGACTGCCCAGAACAACCATGTCAAGATCCTGGTCATCTGCAGTGGTCAACTCTTTTCGCGCCTCTCTCAATTCGTGTAGCGTAATATCAATACTCATCCTGGGTAGCCGATTCTGGAAGGCTGCTTCAACAGTTGGTGCTTCCGGCGTTATTCCAACCACGTGAAACAAAGCTACAGTACCGGAGGATGCGGCTGCAGCACCCAAGGCCTTAAACTGGTCTTCACTTGGATTATGTCCAAGTCCGGTAATAACCGGGATGCGATCTTGAGCGATTTTACCTATTAAGTGGCCGAGAACAGGGTAAAAACTATCATCTTGTTGGATCGCCAAAGGTATTTCAATCAGATTAATCTGAAGTTCTCCAGCCCTGTTCTCTGTTAAATGAAGCCCAACCGCCGGAACTCGGCCGGTAACCGCACAGCATATATCTAGGAGGTCAGGATATCTTTCGGTACGGGCGCCAATAACAGAATTGGCAAAGACGATGGCGTTGGATTCTCCCCAGGCTATTTGCTGGCCGAAGACTGGCCTCATGGCTGTTTGGTAAGGAGCGCATGTCCATGTCGGCAGGCAGCCCATATTTTTATAAGCCATCATTTGGCGGTAAGCATTTCGGGCCCAATCATTGGGCACAGGCCATTCTTGCCAATGGTGTTCGTCCAGTCCGCTGACATTTACAGTTGATGGCACCGTTACCTTGGCCCCAAGATTTGCTAGTTTTTCTGCGAATTCCAGACCGGCCTGGCCTATATAAATCGTGCTGTCGATATGCGCGGCCGAAATATCCATTAGTTGGTTTGCACCAAAAACCTCAGCCATCTGAACGACAATTGACATCGCCATTTGCGGGGCAGCACCGAAATTGCCTTGAAGCATCTCCTGATCACGCAGACTAAGTTCTAATCCCATTTTTCCTATAATGTCGGAACAAAGTTAATGATTAAGCAAGATAGAGCAAATCTTTTGTCATGCTTCTCTTAAACCAATACTACGACCATGGTGTTAATATCTGCCAGGACATCCCGAGCGCCTTGGCTACTTTATGGCGCTTGATTCTATCACACCTCTTCAGCCTAATAAGCAAAGCGCCAATTTATGGAATATGCTAATAGTTTCTTGATTATTCCGCCTGGCATTAAAGCCAAAAAGATGTTTATTAATTCTAAGGGGATTTATCGAGCTTTAGGCTGATATGGGCGCTTCACGGGGCTCTTTTGCAGACTTAGGTGCGGCCGCTATTAAGAAGCCACTAAACATGAGTACAGCGGCTAGAAGTTCGCCTAAATAGAGTACCGATCCGAAACCAATTCTCGTTAGCGTGCTGGCTGAGGCGATAGTAAGAGCGCCAAGGGCAATCAATACATTTCCGATAACGCGATTTGGCAAGACGCGCTTGCGCCAAAATAGGTAGCTAGACCACAGGGCCCCACCGACAAGGGTGATCAAACCATACACATTAAATATCGGGGTCGTCAATCTGACATAGCCTCCCTCAGAAATCGCTGGTAAGATCTCAGAATAAGATTCACTAATAGGTGCTGTAGTTGAGAAGGCGCTCTCATCCAATGAAGGCATCGTTCTTAGCAACATGATTCCGGCAATAATACTTGCCGATACAAGGACAATTGTCAGGATATGGGCTCTGCGTTTTCTGACCAATAAATAAACTGTTCCGTGACCTATCCAGGCAGCGGTTAATATGGCTCCCGACAGGTACCAGGCAAAAAACACCCATCGACTCCAACCGATGGCTAAGAATGCTTCGGACAAGCTCCCCAGGGCAAACAAGGCTAAGCCAATACCCCAAAATAAAAAGTGATATTTCCGCCGGGTAACATATCGCTGTAACACGAATACAGTGAAAATCACCATGACTGCCGCTGCCAGAAATGGGAGGATCAAATTAATTGACATAATGCTATTAGTACCAAATAGGGAAAGATGAAACTGCTTCAATACAAGCACTAAACTGATATGCGCAGCAAGATTAGTGTGCGATCGAATCGTCAGCTGATGTAGCCCATAAATATGCTAGCCGCTACGGCTATTAAGATGACGGTAATCAATCCCAGGCTCAACAACAATATAGGCACCATCTTATCGTAAAATATTGAATTCGTTGGCATCCGCTTTGATGCTTCTGGCATTGATCTCTTCGACTGTCTTTCTTCGTTCAATGTTTCCTCGGCAATATAGTTGCAAAATAATTGGTAGCAGAATTTTTATAAACATAAAGCTAGTAAACTGCAGAAAAGTGGTCAAACTATAACATTAATTGTATAGATTTGCACACTTTTATAGATTATAGAAATAGAATTTGCTTAAATTATCTTAAGCGAAAGCCAGCACATTATTCGCCCGATTATCTTATTCAACAAAAAAAGCAGTTTAAGCTTTGCAATAGCCCCCTTTAGGTTGCAAGCTACCCTTCTTAATTGAAAGTTCAGTTCCTTTTACAAGCCTGGAAAACCGGTTAAAGTACCCGTGACTGAATAGCGAACAATACTGATAGCACCTATCTGTAGAAACGCCAATACCAGGCCTAGACTTAACGGGATTAATGCTTGTCGCCAGCTATCCGCCCGGGCATCTCTTCGCGTTAAAATCAAGGCAGCCGCGCTGTTAATCGACATGAGTGCTATTGTGACCCCGACCGCACTCGCCAGACCCAAAACAAATAATATCGTGGGCTCATCGGTAAGTACCATGGCAATCAGAATGGTGGCCAATAAAACCATTCCAACCAATTCCCACATACTGCCCAAAGCCGGTCGCTGTATCTGCTCCCGCCAAATTGTTTGCGACAGCGCTGGAAATAAGATTAAGCCCATGACAAGGCCCGCCCCTGTTCCGGTTATCAGGCGGAGCCAGTTTTGTGGTTCATATAAATGGGGTAGGCCGGTGAAAAAGTGACTGTATGAGTTAATTCCGTCGATAGCCATGATGACTACGAAACCAATTAAGATAAGCATAATTCGTAATGGGGGTAATTGAGACCAGCGTCTCCTGCCGGCCAGCGCCAATACGACAAAAGTGAGGGTTACGCCAAGGTAAATACCTGTACAACGGGCACATAACGGCATTTGCCGGCCGGCAACGGTGAATGAGCGGTCGGTTAGACGATGGCAGACGGAATAACCGACATAATCCGATCCTTCCAACAGGTGACTATTTTCCAGTCGACTTACATCGGTAGCAGTGTAAAAACCAAGAAGCGCGATGCAAAAAATCAGAATGAGAAAGACAGTCATTCGTTGCGGTATAGGAGTTGCAAATCCTCTGGCGATAAGATTGTTCACTTTGCTCATTCCCAATGATGTTCGGAATTCTCAATCCTGCTTAGTCTCGAGTTTCTATCGCCGTCCGGCTGGAACAGTTGCCAGTCATTAGTACAAACTTTCTTACCGATAGGCATTCGATTTAATCACACCATCACCAGAGATAATGGAATATGACTGACTTATAACGGCTGGCTATCCAAGCATACTCAATACACCATATTTCGCCAACAAATCACTTTGCCACAGGTTTACAGCATAGATGCTTTTCACACATTGAAATGCCTTTTAATAGCTAATTACAGAATTGTTTTATATAACAACACTTTTGTACTGCTTTCCTTGGTATGTATTAGTCAGGAAGATTTCAATCGGATTCAAGATCTTTCTCAGCAATCATGATCGTGACAATGCTCTTCCTTAAGTCCTCATATTCGACGGTTATACTGAATCCAGCTGAAGAAAATGATTCTCTCGCCCTATACCAATTTTGCGAACTCAGTTGTTTCTCCCCGGGGATTGGCTGCTGTCCTGTTATAAGATAAAGCCATTCGATGAATTTGTATATTATGCCACTGCCAGTCAGCCTCGCCTGAGGGACGATAACAACTCTTCCACCAGGCCGAATTATCCTGTGGAACTCTGCTAACGTAGCCGGTTCGAGGATAAAAATTGTTGGAAAGGTTGATAAAATACTATCAAAGGTGGCATTTGGAAAAGGAATTTGTTGAGCTTTGGCTCTAAGAAGATTCACGGCTGAATTTTGACGCTGTAGTCTACGGGAAGCCATTCGAGTCATGTATGGAGACAGATCGAGGCCAATTACATCATAACCCCTGGATTCAACTTCCAGTAACATGTGCCCTGGGCCATGGGCTACTTCTAAAACGGATTTGCCGGAAAGATATGGCAAGGCGGCCTTCTGCCAAAGCCGCCACTGGCCTAAAGAAACCATCCAGCTGATTACATCGTAAATCCAGGCAAATTCATTATAAAGCAGCCTAAAGCCGAACCGTATTATGCGGACCCAGATAGCTGGCATAGCTATTTTCTGTTCCATCGAATCTAAAATTGCCTGAACAAAACCACATTCGGATTATAACAAAGATATTTACATAACACGATCTAATTGTCTGAACCAGCATTCTTTAATTCTTGACAAGGAACTGGAATGCTACTATTTTCCCAAACCGGCAAATAATTCTTGAATTAATTCATGAGGTAGATGTATGCGTATCAATAGAGTAGCCATTGTCACTGGGGGAGGTGATGCACCGGGTTTAAATGCTGTCATCCGTGCTGCTGTATTATCAGCCATTAAGCGTGGCTGGGAATGCTACGGCATAAGAGATGGCTACAATGGTTTGCTTCAGCCCGATAAATATCCAGAAGGTGGCTTGATCTTGCTAGGACGGGAGTCGGTGCGAGGCATTTCCCATTTAGGCGGAACGATTCTAGGAACGACGAATAAGGGAAATCCATTTCATTATCCCGTCAAAGATGAATCAGGGCGGCTAACTGAAGTAGATCGATCCGTTGAATTGATTGATGCAATGAGCCGAAAAGGATTGGATGCAGTGATTGCCCTTGGGGGTGATGGCTCAATGAAAATCGCACAGAAACTGTGGTCGCGCGGTCTTTGCATTGTCGGCGTACCGAAAACTATCGACAACGATCTTTCTGGCACAGTGGTCACCTTTGGTTTTGATACGGCCGTGTCTTTCGCCACAGAATGTCTTGACAGGCTTCATTCCACAGCAGAGGCTCACCAGCGAGTCATGGTTGTTGAAGTAATGGGCCGTTACGCAGGCTGGATCGCCCTTAACGCCGGTGTTTCAGGCGGCGCAGATGTAATCTTAATCCCAGAACTCCCCTTTAAAATAGATCACGTGTGCGAAAAAATCGAGCAGCGTTATGAAATCGGGAG
>JBFFVR010000059.1:0-7935 GCA_041570685.1 Promineifilaceae bacterium (SeqCode) | reverse complement strand
TACTGGGGAAATTAAAATGTTTGCTGGGAACTTCGCGCCGCGAGGTTATGCCCTTTGCGATGGGCAGTTATTATCCATCAATCAGTATCAGGCATTGTTCTCCATCTTGGGCACAACATATGGCGGCGACGGACGAACGACTTTTGCCTTGCCCGATCTACGCGGCCGTTTGCCGATACATCCTGGGACCGGGCCTGGTTTAAGTAATCGCCGGTTAGGCGAAAAGGGTGGACATGAGGCCTTTAAACTCGCCAGTAACACGTTACCAGGGTCAAAGAAGCCTGGCACGACCATCTACACCAACCAGGCAAACACAGAAAACAACATGCCACCCTACTTGGGCATAAACTATATCATCGCCCTTGAAGGCCTTTACCCTTCACGAAGTTAACGATACCAGGTTTTCGGAACAATCTGACCGCATTGTGATTTAGGCAGCTGAATGAAGGCATGCTGTGCTCGTGCTTCACTTGCAAAGTTCAAGGCTTGACCTATAATTTGGAGTCGCTCGGGGCGTGGCGCAGTTTGGCTAGCGCGCACCGTTCGGGTCGGTGAGGTCGTGGGTTCAAATCCCGCCGCCCCGACTGAAATAAAAGCCTTGCTTGTCTCTAGAAGCACGGCTTTTTGTTTTTAACCGGTGACATATCTCATAGCTATCGAAGTTGATCAGCTAAGGCATCTGGAGCGGTAACTGGAGCCTGGCAAACAAAACGACGACAAAGGTAAGCTGTCGCTCGATCATCAAGCATCGGCCGCTGGGCTAAAAGAGCAATTGATTCTCCTTCCTGGGCTTGTCCTGCAGCGACTACAACATTCGGCCGGTAAGCAGCCCGAAAGGCCTGTAAAAGGGAAGAGGCATCTTTGTCAGCTGGATCACCAACGATCGCCAGCTCTTGTGGCTCGCCCAGGATGAAGGAGGCGGCAACCAACCATTGACCGAAGCCTGTGGGCGCTTGGGTCATCATCTTCTGCATACTGGCGACGGCCTCTTCGGCGATAGTCCAGTAACGCTGTTCTCCTGTATATAAGCTGAGCTTCAGAAGAACCATCGCTGCCATGGCATTTCCGCTGGGAAGCGCATTGTCCTGTACGTCTTTCGGCCGGTGGATGAGCCGTTCATGATCGTCCGAGGTATCAAAAAAACCGCCATCTTGCTCATCCAAGAAATGCGCCAGCATGTGTTCCGTCAATTCGTTGGCCCAGGTAAACCAACGCAATTCGAATGTATTTTGATAAAGAGCCAACAAACCATCAGCTAAATAAGCATAATCCTCTAAAAAGCCGTTGTATTTTGCCTCTGATTTCGACTTCCAGGTTCGGAGTAGCCGGCCGTCTTTCGTTCGCATGGTTTCGTAGAGAAATTCGGCGTTGCGGGTGGCAGCCTCCGTATAATCCAGCCGGTTAAGAACACTGCCAGCTTCAGCAAAAGCAGCTAACATCAGGCCATTCCAAGCGGTGAGAATCTTGTCATCCAATCCAGGCCAGATTCGTTGAGCCCGCACTTGATAAAGAATACTGCGGCTCGCTACGAGGCGATTCTCCATCTTGTCTAAAGCCAAATTATGGGCTGCGGCTACTTGAACGGGATCTTGCTTCACATATAGGATGTTTTGCCCCTCCCAATTGCCTCCTTCGCTCACCCCATAATAATCTATAAACAAGCGAGCATCTTCTCCTAAATGTTCCTGGATCTCTTCAGCTTGCCAGACATAGAACTTTCCTTCCACGCCTTCGCTATCGGCATCCTGGCTGCTGAAAAAGCCCCCGCTTTCATCCTGCATCTCTTTTAGGACGTAATCCAGCGTTTCCTCGACAACACGCTTGTAGAGTGGATTTTCGCTTATTTGCCAGGCATGAAGGTAAACCCTGGCTAATTGGGCATTATCGTAAAGCATTTTCTCAAAGTGCGGCACAAGCCATTTGTCATCCGTGGCGTAGCGAGCAAATCCGCCACCAAGCTGATCATACATGCCACCATGAGCCATCTTCTTAAGGGTGAATTCTGCCATATGCAGGGAATGTTTATCGCCAGTTCGCAAATGTTCTTGTAAAAGAAACTCAATCGTCATGGGTTGGGGAAATTTGGGGGCAGAGCCGAAACCGCCATTAAGAGAATCAAAATGACTGGACATTGTCCGGATCGCCATAGGCAACACACCGATACTTAGCGCCCTGCCAGCATTATTCAATTGGTATTTCTGGCTAATATGCTCCGTCATACCTTGAGCGCTCTTTTGTATATCCTCCTGGCGATTTTGCCAGGCGTCAGCAATTGCCAAGAGGACTTGGGTAAAGCTAGGCATACCATAGCGGGGTTCCGGAGGATAGTAGGTTCCTCCAAAGAATGGATCACCAGCCGGCGTCAGCACGACAGTCATCGGCCATCCCCCTTGTCCGGTCATAGAAACCACGGCATCCATGTATATACTGTCTAGATCTGGCCGCTCCTCGCGATCCACCTTAATGTTAACAAAATGTTGGTTCATGAGATCAGCTGTCGCTTGATTTTCAAAGGACTCGTGGGCCATAACATGGCACCAGTGGCAAGCCGCATAACCTATGCTGAGTAAAATCGGCTTGTCCTTTTCCCGGGCCAGCTGCAAGGCTTCCTGGCCCCAAGGGTACCAGTCCACCGGATTATCAACGTGCTGTAATAGATACGGGCTTGTTTCGTTGGCTAAGTGATTAGGCACCCAGGCCTCCTTTTAGGCTGCTTATCTATCAAATTTATGCCACTAACAATGGTATTCAGAATCGACGTCTGTTCTGTTTTAGCGATAAAGCATCTGATCGAGAGATGCTTGACTCATTGCTCCGCTTCCCCCAAGCGGAATGGTAACCCTGTAAAATTATTTTAGCCAAAAGCTAGAGAATTTCAGTATCCGAATATACTTACTAAGAATTCCTCTCATATCTTTCCGGTTTCAACATCACCCGTATCTTCGCTCTCGGCTGTTGGGTCTCTATCGGGATCTACCAGGCTTTCGCTGACTCCTGCTGACTCACCACTTTCCAAAGCTACAGCAGATGATTCTCTTGGGGAATCCGTATAATATTGAGCATAAATGTCGATTGTAGTCATGAAAAGGATCATGATCACAGGACCGTAGATCATGCCTAACAATCCGCCCATTGCTAAGCCGCCAAAGAGTGCCAATAACATCAGGGTAAAATTTAGGTAAGCCTCTTTGGAGACAAGACGCGGTCGCAATGTCAAATCGGTTGGATTAACAAAGACGTAAAATCCAATTAGAATCAGGATAGCGGATGTGGGATTGCCAATTAAAAAGAAAATTAAGGCCATAGGCAACACGATGAAGCTGATTCCGACAACGGGCAAAATTGCAAAGGCCATTGAAAGTAGTGTCCAAAAAATGGTAAAGGGAACGCCTGCCAGCCAGTAGAACACGCCCATGATGAGACCCTGGAGAATTGCCAGTAAGAAGACCCCTTTTATCACAGAGATGATCATTTCCTCAGCTTTATGTAAATAAAGTTGAGTGATATTGACATCTAGAGGGCTTAACTCTTCAGTTCGAGCAGTGACCTCTTCCAGTGTGGGCAACAATGTTGCAACGACAATCAGGAAGATAATGGCGCCAATAAAGAGCGAAGGCAGCGACGTCCCAAGGCTGATAGCCAGGTCGGTTAAAAGGCTGAGCCCAATGGCAGCTAAATTCAACAAAGATTCAGCAAGTTTCTCTTGGTCGATCTCGATATCTCCAAGGGCGGGGATACTTTGTAGAAAACTTTCAATTTCCGCGATGATATTTTCTAACGAGAGATCGATTTCACCGGATCTAACATTTTCAAGCAAATCGCTTGCTTGTGAAAAAAGCAGGAAACCAATGACAAACAGGGGGACGATTATCAGCAAGAGAAACGATAATATCGTCAGCGTGGTAGCTACCCGTGGACGCCCTTTGAATCTGTCCCTGCTGATATAGAAGTCGTAAAGGGGCTTCAGCATGATGACAGTCACCAGTGCCAATGCGATAACACCCAGGTATGGGCTCAGCAGCCAAACAACTAGTATGCCTAAAACGATGAAGAGCCCAAAAAAGAAATACCGACCCTTCCGATTTTCCTGACTACTCATCTAATTACGATTCCTATAAGACTGAGTCGAACTTATCTGAGATTTCAAATGACTAGTTTATACCACTCACACGTTGCCATCTGAAGCCAAGTATACTTGATTGTTTTGCATAGCCTAAAAACAGCGCTTGACCTGACCTCCAGCCTTCTTATTTAATTGCAACTTGTATATAACCTGCAAGCGAAAGTTTTTTAATTCAAACAGCTGTTTTGAAACACAAATGTCTATTCCTGAAAGTGATTACGCAAATTATCGATATTGGGCCAAGTGGTTCTGCTCGATTTTATATCAATGATTGAAACCAATATAAGGTTTTCGACCTGGGACCCTTGAGGGGACTGGGACATTGGTACCAAAGATCTCCCCTCCGCATATTGGCACTTTTGTGTTATCATGAAGGACACAGTATGAAGAATAGCCTGGCAGAATTCCAACGGGGCCATTGAAGGTACTTGGTGGAATAGAAGAAGACCTATTGCCAGGTGTAAATGTTTCTCTGAAGGAATTGGTTATTTTAGCCAAGAGATGGGGTTTAAGGTTGCCGGGGGCCTTAACATCCCCTCTTATTATCTAAAATTCATAGGGTTGAATTTGGGCAGGGTTGTTATGGCGTCGATGGGCCAGGGGAGCTAAAGTTACATTTAGCGAACGAGCATGCTCATCGATCTGCATATGTTATTCCTGTGCCTGAATTGAAATTTATTCGACAAATGGATTCTTAGAATCTTAGGCTTGCTCGTATTAAATAACTATTGTCAATTTTTGAAGGCGACACGGTTGGGATTTGAGATCAAGATATTTATTTTTGACTTTAGCGTTTTTGTTATCAATGCTTTCGACTAGCGAAATATTCTATCGAGGTTTTTGAGTGAACGAAATGATGGATAGATCATCATCAACAAGTGACGTCATTATCCCTCAATATGAAATCGCCGCTCCGATCTCCCAGGGGGATATTTTTGACGTATTTTTGGCTTACCATAGCCAATTTGCCTGGGCAGCGGCTATCAAAGTCTTGAAAAGCCAATATTTATCAGATCAAGCGTTTGTTCAACAGGTATTTGAACAATTGAAAGTCGCCAGCCTGCAAGTACAGCCCAATATCGCACTCACTTACGATGTTGGTTTCACTGATTCTGGGCGCCCCTATTCGGCAATGGCCCTGATTGAAGGGATTTCACTTGACAAGAAGCTCGACCGATTACGCCAAGGACAGGGGCATTTGTCTGATAAGGATGCAATTCTCATGGGATTGGGGATTGCGGAAGGGCTAGCGGTGCTACGACGAGCCGGATTAACTCACCCGAATTTATTGCCGGAGCACGTTGTCGTCCAAAGGGATAATTCGCCAGTAATTGTAGGATTAGGTAATACAAGGCACCTTAATTCTGAATTAGTGATCGGAGAAGAATTTTCCCGACCAGATCATCATACGGCACCAGAAACAATCGATGAGAATGTTCTGGATGAAAAGAGCAATATCTATTCACTTGGCGTCATCTTATATGAATTATTTACGACCAGCCAGTGGGAAAAGAGCGAGTATTTAGAGTCGATAGAGTCGCTGACACCCTTGGTTGAAATCAGGCCTGACCTGTCGGAAGAAACCTGCTCAGTTGTTGACAAATGCCTTAGCAAGGATGTCGATGCCCGATTCCAATCCTGGTCGGAATTAATAACGGCCCTAAACCTAGCTTTAAATGTTGAGTCAGCACAGCGAGGAGAGGATCGATTTATCGCTGGACGAGTGCTGGCCTTGCGAGAGATGACCCAGGATAGGAAGAGAATTAATTACGCCATCATTTCGATTCTGATTATCATGGGTTTATGTCTCACAATATTGCTTATTTATCCTTCCCGAGAACAGGGAGATGGGATCGTCGAACAGGTTTCTTCAGTAATCGGCAGTGATGGGGCCGTGGGATTAGCCGGGGCGTCTGAAGGATCAATATTGATCGAATTGCTAAGACCGGCAAATAAGGCTGCTCTAGAATTGAATGATAATACAGAATTTTGGTGGTGTTGGTCAGGTAATTTAGAAGAGAATGAACAGTTCGCTCTATATTTCGATCTGGGAACGATTCGGAGAAAATTTGATTTCTTTCCAGAAGATCTCAATGACTTATGTTATAAGTTTCCAGAAAATGTCAGTGAACTATCCGGATCTCCTGGTGAATACCAATGGCATATTGGCGTCTACAATTCTGAAACGGGGCGCGTCATAGCCGAAAGCGAATCACGCGAGATAAGTATTTTTGTGATGCAGGAACCGAATACAAGTACTCCGACGGCAACTCAGACGCCGACTTCTAGCGCGACGGTTACTGCCTCTCCAACTGATACACCGACGTTTACGCCAACGCCAACACCAGAACCGACGGAAACTTCGACACCAAGACCCACAGCAACGGACACACCAGAACCCACAGCAATACCGCCGTCGCTGACACCTACTGACCCGCCACCACCGCCGCAACCGACGTCACCACCGAAGCCACCGCCTACATCAACGCCGCCATTGCCGCCAACCGACCCGCCACCGAAGCCGCCAACAGCCACGCCGCCATTGCCGCCAACCGACCCGCCACCGCAGCCGCCAACAGCAACAGCTGTCATCGTGATATCGTCATCATCTGAAGAAACAGAACATCGCTAGGGAGTAATACATTATGAGAACAAGAGTCCTTGCCACCATTATTTTCAGTGCTTTGTTACCACTGATGGCGTTAGCCATTCTCGGCCATGGCATGGCTAATGCGGCCGAGCGGCCGGAACATGCTCCTAGTCCGGTTATTCAGGCTAACGAGCATCTCGAGAATCGTGTCACGAGTAATGGTGAGTCTGCTCTGAGCAAGGATATTGGCATAGCTCCCGAGCAAGAGTTTCCGATAAGTTTTCTGAAGTCGGTGTTGGAATTGGCAGCCCCCACTGTTGATGCTGATTTAGTCATAACAAAAACGGCAACGACAGGTTCAGTAGTAGCCGGAACGTCTTTAACATATAACATTCTTGTAAGCAATAAAGGTAACATAGATGCTAACAACGTCGTGCTTACTGATTCTTTGCCTGCCGACATCGATTCATATTCGCTCGAAACTGATCCAGGCATAGGATGCAGCGAATCTACTAGCCAATTTACGTGTAATCTAGACACGGTTGCAGTTGGCAGCACAGATGAAATTACGGTGGTCGTTAGCGTAAGTAGCGGGGCAGAGAGTCCACTAACGAACAATGTATCCGTGGGTACAACAACAACTGATACAGTCCCTGGCAACAACGATGATTCTGAAATTACCAATGTCGATTATGAAGCCGACTTGCGGCTAGCAAAGAGCGTGGACGATGCCACTCCTCTGGCAGGAGACAATGTGGTCTTCACCCTAGTCGTCACAAATGATGGTCCTTCTAATGCTACTGATATTTCAGTTACCGACCAACTGCCTGATGGCTACAGCTACGTCGAGGATGATAGCGGTGGAGACTATGACAGTGGCTCAGGCATATGGTCCACTCCCAACTTGGCCAATGGCGCCAGCGCAACCTTGAACATTACTGCCACTGTGAAGGCTTCTGGCACTTATACCAATTACGCTGAGATAACTGCTGCTGGACAGGATGACCCCGACTCCACGCCCAACGATGGTTCCGATGGTGATGATGACGATGCAACTCAAAGCACAACACCGAACGCCATCGCCGACTTGTCATTGGCCAAAAGTGTGGACAACGCAACGCCAGAAGTTGATTCGAACGTAGTCTTTTCCATCACAATTACTAATGACGGGCCTAGTGAAGCCACTGGCGTGACTGTTTTAGACTTACTGCCTACTGGTTAC
>JBFFVR010000058.1:0-7999 GCA_041570685.1 Promineifilaceae bacterium (SeqCode) | reverse complement strand
GGGGATCACTAGTTAAGTTCAAACCAAATGAATAGTCATTGCCACTTCCAATGGGGATAATTCCAAGATTAATCGGCGACTGATGCCCCTGAACTAATCCGTTAATCGTTTCATGAACTGTGCCGTCCCCCCCGGCCGAAATAATGACATCGTAATCATCAGCAACCGTTTGTCGAGCAATCTCATAGGCATGGCCATTTCGTTCAGTACGAACAAAATCGGCCTGGCAAAACTCAAGACACCAATTCAGTATCTGGTCCTCGAGTTGACTTGCCCGGCCATGATCGGCCGCTGGATTAAATATTATTTTTGCCCGCATTCAACGTCATCTGTTTTGCTAAGGGAGCTTTTCGTTCTAGATCTGAATAATCAGTCCACTTACCTGTAATCACCAGGAAACATTTCAATATTGTCGACAATCTATCAACATGTGGGGTTTGATTCAGACCCAAATTGTTTGCTGCCTCCGAATCTATTTGAAAAAGCTTGGCACCATAATGATCAAGAATCCGATTATACGCCAGCGCTTGAGTCCTGCAATCAAAATTTCGATGGCCAATCAGGAAAGAATTCTCGATTTTGACCAATTCGAAATCCGATAATCGGGTCTGAAAAATCGCCTTTGCATAGTAGACTAAAGTACCATCTTTCGGGCCTCTAACAGGAGTGGGCACAGCTTTACACCTTACATAAAACGTGCTATACTCAGCCCCCAAGCAACGTTACGTCAACTTGTTGTCAATACGCAATGCCAGTATTAGTGCGTAGGCGGGCTCATCATGACCAGTCGCGAAGTTGTGGACCAGGCTTTTGTACGCCGTGTGGCCCAGTTGCTCGTCCAGAAGGGGATGGGACAGCCGGCGAGATTAGGTTTGGAGGCAGGAAGACCAATCGCGTTTTTTGGTGGGCAATTGGTATGGTTAACTCAGCCAATGCTGAACCTGATATTTCCGGCGGAGGAAGTGGGCAATCTAGCACGCCTTTTGGAAGAGCCGGAAGCTGTCGATCAACTCATTGGTCTACTCGATGGCGAATAAGCATCGGGACGGATAATAATGGATCTGGTTTCAATCGTCTCAGTCCTATTAATAAGCGTAGTCGGAAGTCTAACACTGTATTGGCTGACGCTTCGCTTGAGGTTGGGCAAGCAAGCCGCATTGCGCCCTCTTGATGGCTACGATGCACTTAGAATCCAAAGTGGAAAAGCTGTTGAACAGGGGCGAGGCGTTCACTTTTCACTTGGGCGTGGGGCTCTCTCTGGCGAAGCGGCTGCGACAAGTTTTGCTGCTCTGTCAGCGTTGGATTATTTAACTGAAGATGGGTGCGCCAGTGATGCGCCTCCGCTGATTACGGCGGGAGATGGCACCCTGTTTGTGGCTGGACAGGATAGTTTGCGAGGTGCCTACGGGGATGCTAGTCGGTTAGAGGATTATCAGCCAAATTTGGTCCATTTCTTGTCTGCCGAGCAGTTTCCAATGACTTATGCTGCTGGTGCGAGTGAAGCTGTCAACCGAGGCGATATGGGAAGTAATTTGATGCTGGGCCGGTTTGGAGCCGAAATTGCCATCGTAACGGAAGCCGCGGATAGATTGGACATGGAGCAAGTTATTGGTTCAGATGATCCAACGGCGATGGCAGTGGCAACCGTGGCGTCAAACAAAGTGCTATTAGGTGAAGAGTTGTTGGCGGCCGGAGCCTACCTGGAACGCAAACCCGCCCAAATTGCTAGTATTCAACTTCAAGATATATTTCGCGTTATTGCAGTTGTGGGCATCTTGCTTGCGGCTTTATTTAATTTTGTAGTGAGCTAATGAAAAAATATCGGCATGCTTTGCCATTAGCCTTGGCAATCGCCTTCGGCTTGTTGACGTTGCTGGGATTGCTATTTGTACCAGATCTGGCGGCAACCATGACAGGATGGGCGAGCTTTTTGGCAGCCGTGGCTCTCCTAATAGGGGTAATCAACCTACTTGGCGTTCATGCTCGTCGATTGGCTGGAGGCAATGCCTACAGCGGCGTTCTTATTGTGAGCATGGTGGCTGTATTTATTTTCGCCTTGACAGATTTTTTGGGACTGACTGAAGACGGTGTAAACACAATATTTCAATTGATTCAGGTTCCGCTAGAAGCAGCCGTTGCCTCTCTCTTGGTTTTCTTCTTGCTATTTGCCGGGATGAGGCTGCTGCGGCGCCAGTTGAATGTCTGGTCGGTGTTGTTTATGGCCACTGTTTTACTGACGCTGTTAGGTCGGACGTTATTACCTGGCCCTTTGGCTGAACCATTCCGGTGGATAAATCGGATCCTATCAGAAATCGTTGTTACGGCCGGTGTTCGAGGCATCTTAATTGGTGTCGCCATCGGCATTGTAGCGGTCAGCCTGAGAATACTTACAGGTTCTGAAAGGCCTTACGACAAGTAAAGATGATTATTTGTCCCAAATGTCAAACCTCCAATGAGATCGGACAAGAGACTTGTGTCGCTTGTGGCTCGGAATTACCTGTCTTAAATGAACAGGAGTCAGCCGGGCCAACGCCTCAAAATCACAGTAATGCGGATGAAGTTGATGGGATGCAGCCTCACTTGCCAGAAGAGGATGTTGAGCTAAGCCCGGATGAAGAAGTCGACTGGTTGGAGGAGCTTAAACAGGTAACCGCTCCGTTGGAGAGCGGACAATCATCTGTTGCTAAAAACGAAGATTTACCTGATTGGGCGCAGGAGTCAGTTGTTGAGCCAGTCGAATCAGGAAATTCTCAGCTGCTTGGATGGCTACAGGATGATGAAACGACGGAGAATCTGGTTGGGGAGAAAGTTGAACCAGAGGTTCCCCCTGTTGATAGTTCAGGGACCGCCGCCGATTCTGATATTGAAGAGTCCTCAGATCAATTAGAAATGCCGGCTGGAGCCGAAATTCAAGAATCTGGGGAGGAAGATCCTTCGGACAGTGGGCTGCAAATTCCACAAACGGCCGAATTACCCGGGACAATGCCTCTTGAATCGCATCATGAGCTTGAAGATTTGCCAGAGCAGTTGGCCAAGGAGGAATTGCCAGAATGGATGGCGGACGATGAACTGCCGCCTAGAGTACCTGAAGTTACCGAGGGAATCGAAAATGCTGCAGCAGTTCCGGGACTCGAAGATTTAATCGATGAAGTTGCAGCGTTGGGACAGGAAGAATCATCGTTTTTTGGTGAAGAATCAACAGCTGATTCAGAAGCAGATGGCATTCTAATAACCGATTTACCGCCAAACGCCCCTGAATGGTTGGTAGAAATAATGGATGAATCGGCGGAGAATCGGGAATTTCATGAGGCTGATTGGGATGATGTTGAAGCAGTAATTTCCCAAAATTTACCCGAAAGTAGTGAGCTTTCTGAAGATGTTGAATTAGAGGAAGAAGCGTCACCTATTGATGTAGCGGTCGCCCTAACAGCAGCTGCAATTGCGGCCAAATTTAAAATTCAACCAGAAGATGCATCCGCTGACAGCGATCAATCTGAAGAGGAAGCAGCTGCAGCAATTCCAACTCCTGAAATTCAAGAAGATATAGCTGAAGCTGATCAATTGATAGCGATGCTCGATGAATTGCCTGAAGGGGAGGCAGAGTCTGATATCGTTGGGGCAACGCTAGCTAATGGCAAATCAGTAATGGAAGATGAAATACCCGATTGGTTACAGTCTATAGAGCCAGAGACTTTGGTCGGCGGAGGCTTCGACCCGGTTTCACCAGCTGTCGAGGCTGATGGTCCGCTTGCCGGATTGACAGGCGTCATTCCAGTTACAGCGACCTTATCGATATCAAAAACACAAAAAACTGAAACGCAATACCAATTATCTAAAGAGCAAAAGCAGCAGATTGCCATACTGGAACGTTTAACACATGGTGAACAAACGCAGACGGTTGCCGGAAAATCAGATCAGCGCAACGTTTCTTCAACGCTATTTCGCCTAGTTACCGCGACTATTCTGCTGGCAGTAATACTGGTGGGTCTATATCTGCCTTCATTGGAGGATTTTGTATCCGGCTCAGCTAATGTTTATGTTCCTGAAGGCGCCGAAGGGGCTTTTGAAGTAACCGAAGCTTTAGGTAGTCGACCGGCACTTGTCGCATTCGAATATACGCCGGCGATGGCTGGAGAACTCGATATCGTTGCCGGAGCCTATCTCCAGCATCTCTCCGAGCAAAATAGTCCGGTGATTACAATTAGTCAGGTAGCAGCTGGCGTGCCTATGGCAGAGCGTATGGTGGAGCAGGTCGGGATTAGCCAACACCTCCCTTTAGGTCTTCTGCCAGGAGAAGCCACCGGCGTCCGATACTTGGGAACCTGTATGGAACAATCTGTTGAGTGCGATTTGATCCGCTCTCAGGAGCTTGGAAGCGATGTAGGTGATACCCTAGCCCAAGTCGGCTTAATCATTGTTCTAGCAGCCGATAGGGAAAGTTTAGTTAGCTGGATAGAGCAGGTCGGATCTCAAAGTGATGTACCGATTGTTGCCGGGGTTACCCAGGCTATGGGTCCGATTGCTTCACCATTTTTAGCCAGCGGCCAATTGGTTGGTAACTTGGATGGATTACCAGGCGCGGCAGCGTATGAGAGTCAATTAGGAAATACTTCTGGAGTGGCATCTGATTTGCTGTCCAGTACAATATTGGCCCAATGGATGATTATCCTTGCTTTGGCAGGATCTTCTATTTATTTCGGACTGCAGGCAGTTCGCCAAAAATCACGGAGATAATTCGGCGAAAATGACGAACCTAGAAACATTGGGTGGTATGGGTGGCTTATTGTTGGGTTTCTTATTGACAGTAGCAGTACTCAGTTTCGTCGTAAGAGATAATCCTCTTTACCGCCTAGCAGTTCATATGTTGATTGGTGTAAGCGCGGGTTACGCTGTGGTCGTATTGATTCGGGATGTATTTTCACCGCTTTTCGAATCGCTGCTTGAGGAGCGCTCGGTAAACACTTTTATCTGGATAATACCGCTGATTCTGACCCTAATATTATTAACCAAAGCTTTTCCGAGCAGCGCCTGGATCGGCAATATTTCGATGGGGGCACTTATTGGAATAGGTTCGGCAGTATCGTTAGTTGGCGCGATTGCGGGCACGTTGGTTCCCCAAATATTGGTCCAATACCAGGAGGCGTTGCTGGGTCTTGTCGTTGCTGTTTTGGCGATTCTTGCGCTGGCCTATTTCTTCTTCTCTGCCCGCGTAAATCAGGAAGGGGAAGTCGCTCTTTCTAGTTGGTATCCTTTTGTATCAGGAGGTGGGCGTACTGTAATTACTATCGCCCTGGCTGGTTTATTTGCCGCTGTCCTGAGCACGAGTCTGGTGCTTCTAACGCAACGAATTAACTTTTTCATTGATGAATTCGCACTTCTTTTTGAGAGTCTTTTATCATGATCGCCGATGTAGATGTGCGTCCAATTGAAGAATTAAATGAAGCTGCTGAGGTGCAGACAAACCAGTCATATCTAGTGGCTGAATGTGGGCATTGCAATACTTCAGTGATCCTTTTCGAAAAGGTAAGTGGGCAATATCGAATGATTGCCCGGGGTTCATCATTGACAACGGCCGGATCACCTTGGTTTGATGCAACGCTTGGCGTCAAGCAGGCGATAAAGCAAATTAGCATGGCAACGGGGAGAATATTTTTTGATCATCAAGGTACGTTGATTCGTCCGGCTCGTTCTGATGGCTCGGGTGTAGACGAGTTCGGTCTGACAATGAGTTTGGGTGATTCCCAAAAAGTACTGATTGCCGGCTTGCTTGACGAAATTAGCGTTGCTAGTGCTCAGAAACTAATTTTCCCACTAAATGCTCATGTAGTAGATACCTTTAGCCTCTCCGATATGCGGAATCGTCCGGCCCAAGTGATGGCAATCATGGAACATCGGCCTGACATCATTCTTTTGACTGGTGGGACAGATGGAGGAGCAGATCGTCGCCTCATTCAACTCGTTTACACTTTGACCATCGGTATCGAGTTATTGGATCGTTCCGAGAGACCTGTTGTCGTGTTCGCCGGTAATGCCGCGTTAAGAAGTAAGGTGGACGATATTCTTGGAGAATTTACCGAGGTCTTTCGAGCTGAAAATATACGGCCGAAATATGATGAGGAAAACTTAGATCACGCCACAAATCTGATGACTGAACTAGTTCTAGTTCAGAATATAAACGCAATCTCTGGCTTATCACTTTTACGCGAATGGTCAGGCCCGGATGTACGTAGGTCGGATCATGCCTTTGTGGGAATTGGCGAGTATTTTGCAGCCCGAACTCGTGGCCAAGTCTTTTGTTTAGATGTCGGCAGCAGTCATGTTACTTTAGCTCTGGCGTCTCCGGAGGAAACCAACTTTATGGTCCGTCCTGAATTAGGCGTTGGACATGGCTCGGCCGAATTATTGAAAAAAGAAGATCTCGCTGTCATAAAAGGCTGGGCAGGTGATGAACTCGATTTTGATGACATTAGAACTAGAATTTCCAACAAAGTATATCAGCCCAATGTCATACCTTTTGATAATTTGGATCAAAATATCGATCTAGGAATTGTCCAGGCTGCGATTCAGAGAGCCATGACTGAAGGGGCCGATGCGTTAAAGCTCCCACCATCGGGAAGGCTGCCTGATCTCGATTTACTATTAATACGAGGACGAGTTTTAACCAGTGCACCTGATATCGGCAAGGCCCTGCTGGCCATACTCAACAGTCTACAGCCCACAGGTATTTTCCGGGTAATAGCTGACGTAGAATCGATAATGCCGGCCCTAGGTTTGTTGGCAGCAACCGATCCCCGCCTGGTTATCGAAATAATTGATAGCGGTGTTTTAGACAATTGGGGTTGGGTAATCGTGCCGGAAGGAATCAGCCGGAACGAAAAAACTGTGCTGAAAGTGAGCCTGAAATTAGGCTCAGGAGAGACAAAAGAGTTAGAAATACAGTCTGGCAACCTTGAGTTACTATCGCCGAGGAAAGATGGAGTTACTGAAATATCACTTAATCCCGCTTCAAATATCGATGTTGGTAATGGCAAGGGTAAAAGTAGAAAGTTGCGGCTAGCTGGTGGCAGGCTCGGAATCGTAGTAGATGCGCGAGGCCGACCTTTACCTGAAGCTAAAAATGATGAAGAATATCAGCATATGATCCAAAAATCATTGAAGGAGATCGGTGTTTAACGTCGTAATTGGCCAGATTAGACGATTGACAGTTCTATTATTTCGTCCAAGGTTTGTTGGAGCATAATGACAGAGGCCATGGCGCTCTACTCTAATGTGTCGCAAGTGAGTATGTTGAAAACCGTACGTCGTAACCGGTTGCTAGCCCATCCTGGTGAAGTAATAATGCCTGTTGGACAGCAAGTTACAGCCGCAAATATCGTCGCCCGGGCACCTGCCATTTCTAATTTTCAAATCGTAGAAGCAAGTGAACTGATCGAAGTGCAACCTGACGATTTACTCGAATATTTGCTCGTTCGGGAAGGTGATTTGATATCGAAAGGTGCACCCTTGATGCAGAAAAAGACGATATTTGGTCAAAACAAAGTCTTTCGAAGTCCTTCTGAAGGTTATTTGCATCAAATCCGTGATGGATGTCTGGTCATAGAAACTGTCGGGGAATCAATCGAATTACGCGCCATGATGCCAGGACGAATCGTATCGGTCATTCCTGATCAGGGTGTCGTGATAGAGGCTCATGGTTCGGTCATACAAACAAGATGGGATTCTGGCAAAGATGGATTTGGCAAATTAATGTTTAATTCGCCCGAGCCTGATGCGGTGTTGGAGCCGAATCTGGCTGGAAAGATGATTCATGGCATGGTTTTGGTAGCCGGAAGCGTTAAGAATCCCCAAGTATTTGAGCAACTCCATGAATTGGGTGCAAGAGGTCTGATAGTTGGCAGTATCTCATATCAACTTAGCGAAATAGCTGGCCAAGCAGATATTCCTGTTGTGGCGACAGAAGGGTTGGGTAATAAGCCGTTGAGCCAACCAATTTTCGATT
>JBFFVR010000057.1:0-8004 GCA_041570685.1 Promineifilaceae bacterium (SeqCode) | reverse complement strand
GGACGCCCAAAATATTGCCTTCCGCCGAGATACCTATTATTGCTTTTATTCCCATAGGTTTTCTAATCGGCTGTTTGATGGCCTTTGTAACCTGGTACCTGCTGTTCCAAACAACCCTCGGATATGAAATCAGGTCAGTTGGTCTAAGTTCCAATGCCGCTAAGTACGCTGGCATTCGTGTCGCCTTTACGGTCGTCATAACCATGACCCTAAGTGGATTTCTCGCCGGCATGGGTGGGGCTATCGAGACCCAAGGCGTTGTCGGGAGATTTCAGCCAGGCTTCAACCTTGGACTTGGTTTCGATGGCATCACGGTCGCGTTGTTAGGTAAAACGAGTCCCTTTGGCGTTATTCCGGCGGCGATCTTGTTGGGTGCTCTTCGCGCCGGCTCCAGCCAGATGCAATTCTCGGCCGGAGTCGCCAAGGAAATCACCGATGTCATTATCGCCTTGATGCTTTTCTTCGTAGCCGCCGATCAGATCATTCGCTGGTTATTACGTGGTCGACTTCCTGAGGATGAGGAAAAGATTACCGTTAGCACGAGTTGGGGCCAGTAATCAGGAGATATTGACATGGAAGCAGAAGTAACGACCATTGAAGAAACTTCTATCATAAAACGAATCTGGGATCGCTATAGTGTTCTCATCATACTCCTGGCTATCGTCGCTGCCGGTCTGGCCATATCCTATTCTATATTTCCCAAGGAGACTGAATCTACCGTTGCTGCGGCGATACGACATTCGATACCTCTTATACTTGGCGCGTTGTGCGGCCTTCTTGGAGAAAGAACAGGAGTTATCAACATAGGCATCGAAGGTCAGATGTTGATGGCCGCTTTTGTGGGATTTTTAGTAAATGTCTATGCTGGAAATTTAATATTGGCTGTCATGGCCGGTGTGTTAACGGGTATGTTATTGGGCGGCTTTCTAGCCTTTATGTCGGTAACTCTCAAAATGGACCAGATCATTGGTGGAACCGTTATCAACATCCTGGCGATAGGCTTGACAGGATATTTTTATGTAGCAGGGTTAACAACCCAGGGAAAGTTACAACCTATCCCGCTGGGATTTCTGGAAGATCTTCCCTTTTTTGGTCCTGTCCTATTCAAGTGGCCACCTATTACCTATATAACGATTCTTCTGGTAATTGTAATGCACTACGTACTCTTTTATACCCGCTGGGGTTTACGTTCTCGAGCAGTGGGCGAGCATCCTAGGGCAGCCGATACCGTAGGTATCAATGTTTACCTGATGCGCTATGTAAATGTGGCTATCGCCGGTGGTTTGGCAGGTCTTGCTGGGGCGTACCTAACGCTGGAGTCAGTCGGATCATTTGAACGATTAATGACCAACGGGCGTGGATTTATCGCGCTGGCAGTGATGATCTTCGGCCGCTGGACGCCCTTCGGTGCCTTAGGAGCGGCCTTGCTTTTTGGTTTAGCGACCGCAGCCCAAACCCAACTGCAATTTTTTGGTCTCGATATTATTCCTCACCAATTTGTCGGCATGCTGCCCTATGTGCTAACGATCATTGTTTTAGCCATTGCGGGAATCACCGGGCGGGCTAGGCCGCCCGCGGCGGTTGGTCAGCCTTATGAGAAAGAAGGCTGATTGCTTCAAGAACTTCATGGTCGAGTGAATTTTTACATTACTAAGGCGAACAGGTAAATCAAAATGAGAAAAATTGACGCCCCAGTGGTCTTGGAAGCAAAAAACATATTAAAACGATTCCCCGGCGTTATCGCCTGTGGTGGAATCGATTTGACTCTCCATGAGGGAGAAATCTTGGCGTTATTAGGCGAAAATGGGGCCGGGAAAAGCACCCTGATGAATATCCTTTATGGCTTATATCATCCCGATGAGGGTGAGGTCTGGATTAAAGGAGAAAAAGTTGAACTCCAGGGTCCACGCGATGCCATCGATCGGGGGGTCGGAATGGTTCACCAGCATTTTCAATTGGTGCAGGTGATGACCGTTGCCGAAAATGTTGTCTTGGGTTCGGAAATTGTGGGTCCCGTAGATAGCCTGAATAAGAAAGAAGCGCGAAAACGAGTTGCCGAGATTTCGGAACAATATGGTCTTCAAGTAGACCCACAAGCTTTGATTGAAGATTTGCCCGTGGGCACACAACAACGCGTCGAAATCATCAAAGCCCTGTATCGTCATGCAGATATCCTTATCCTGGATGAGCCGACTGCCGTGCTGACCCCGCAAGAAGCAAATGAGCTTTTTAAGGCGATGAGGAGCTTGTCGGATCGGGGTGTTTCGATCATCTTTATCACGCACAAGCTCAAGGAAGTATTGAGCGTGGCTGATAGCATCGGCGTGCTGCGCCGAGGGCAAATGGTAGGCACGGCCGATCCAGACGAGGCGACTGAGGAAAGTCTGGCAGCTCTCATGGTCGGCCGAGAAGTTGTCCTACAAGTTGACAAAGATGAAGCTCATCCTGGCGAATCCGTATTGCAGATAAAAGATCTTGATGTTCGTGACGATCGAGATCAATTGGCTGTAGAGGGCTTAAATCTTGAAGTACGAGCGGGTGAAATTTTGGGTATAGCCGGCGTCCAGGGGAATGGACAACGTGAACTTGTGGAAGCGTTAACAGGGCTGCGCCACGCTGAGGCAGGATCCATTTTGTTAGATGGAGAAGATATTACCAATTTAACGCCTCGTAAGGTGACAGAAAAGAAGGTAGCTCATATTCCGGAAGATCGGGAAAAACATGGCCTGATCATGTCCTATACTATCGCGGACAATATGGTTCTCAATCAATACTACGAGCCGCCTTTTTCGCGCCGGGGGGTGATAAATCACGAGGCGATTCGGAAGAATGGCCAGGTGTTAGTCGAGAAATTTGATGTTCGGACACCAAGCGTGATGACCTCGGCCGGAAGCCTTTCAGGCGGCAATAAACAAAAAGTCATTGTTGCTCGAGAATTTTCTCGTCCTGTTAAGTTGTTGGTCGCCAGCCAACCGACCCGGGGACTGGATGTTGGCTCAATTGAATTCATCCACAAGCAAATCATCAAGCAACGGGATGAAGGGGTAGCGGTCCTTGTCGTTTCGGCCGAACTGGAAGAAGTATTAGGCTTGGCTGATCGAGTGGCGGTGATGTTTGACGGGAGAATCGTAAAAACCTTACCAATAAGCGAAGCGACTCGGGAACGAGTCGGTCTGCTCATGGCTGGCTCTGAAGCCTAGCTTGGTTTAAAGAAATTCTCGGGATTAATTGATATAGTTTGAGAGGGGGCAGCTGAAGAAGTTCGTTATTCTTGGGCGTCCAATTGATTAAATTGAGCTTTAAGCAGGTCGCGCTCAGCCCGTTTTTTAGCGATTGTCTTTTTGAGATCGACTTCCATTTCCGCTAATAGATCCCGGCCGTTTGTCTTGGCCAGTTTAATCTCCAGGCTGAGGCGAACGACAGGTAAATTGTGTAAGTTTTCAATTTCATTTTCGATGAGCAGGGTCTTCCGCCGGATCCGGGCGAGCTCTAGGTCAAGCGCTTTGACCAGTTTGGCATTATCCGTATTGGTACCCGAAAAATCAAAATCAGCCAGATCTTTATCATCGTCCAGAACCATCAGCTCAACGATACTTCCAGTTTCATAGGCTTCGTTCAAGGCTACCATCTGCTCGTTTCGATCTTCTCGTTCTCTCTGGCTGGACGCTAAATCTGGGTGATATCGTCTGGCAAGCCGGCGGTATAGTTTTTTAATCTGCTTCTGATCGAGTTGTTTGATGGGCTTAACATCGCCATATGGATCCCGAAATGTATCACCATCATCTGAGGAGGAAGTTTCCCAAGTGCGGCGGAATTGCTCTTCAACAGACAAGTAACCTTGTTCAAAGCCTTTTGGCCCCCGTCTTCGAGTGATCTCGGCCTGATAATCTTCGATTTCGGTTTCCAAAGATGCTAGCTCGTCAAGCGATTGACCTAGTCGGAAGCGAATGCGCCTTTCCAGGGCGTTTACCTCGGCTAGCTGCTCCGATAATTTTTCTTCGGCTTCGCTTAACTCTTGCCGGGCTATTTTTAATGAAGCGCGCAACTGGATGATCTTGCTGCGCGTGTCGTCACTTTGATATGCCAGATTATTCTCCTAAATAGACTATTACAATGTCCCCTGCATTCTAATATCTGAATCTAACAAAAGCAATTGTTTTGCTTTCACTCGCCATAGTAAATTAGGGGGAGAATTCGTTTGGGTCCGGTGAGAATTAGCAAGTAGCTATTTCGTAATACCACCTCTAAATATAGAATTCCCTGTATATGATAAATGCTATAAATCTTGTGATCATCCAGAGGAATAACTCGGGAAGATAAGGCAGTACCAAGATCATGATAAAAATTCAGAAAGATAGCTTGTTGAAACGCAAGACTGACAAACTGACCGAAGCTGATGGTGATATGCCCATAAACAATCATCTGATCCAGCTTGAAAAGGTCACTAAGACATACCATACAGATGCCGGAGATTTTACCGCTTTAAATAGAGTTGACCTGACGGCCGAGGCTGGCGAATTTGTGGCCATACTGGGTAAGTCGGGCAGTGGCAAATCAACGCTGATTAACATGATCTCTGGAATCGACGCACCTACCTTAGGAACAGTATGGGTCGATGGTGTTGCTGTGCATACGTTGGGTCAGAGTAAACTTGCCAAATGGCGTGGCCGTCATCTAGGAATCGTGTTCCAGTTTTTTCAACTACTGCCAACCCTTACGGTTGTCCAAAATGTGATGCTTCCGATGGATTTCTGCCATACTTACCCCATCAGCGAACGTCGTGATAGAGCCCTATATCTGCTTGAACAGATGTCTATCGATGATCTTGCCGACAAGTTACCTTCGGCCATCTCAGGGGGTGAACAACAACGGGCGGCGATAGCCCGGGCCCTGGCGAACGATCCACCGATATTGTTGGCTGATGAGCCTACCGGCAATCTCGATTCCCATACGGCCGAGGTTATCTTCCAGCTCTTCAGCCGTCTGGTTGATGAGGGTAAAACAGTCTTGATGGTAACCCACGACCGCGAGATGGCTCGCCAGGTTAGCAGAACTCTGACCGTCGCCGATGGCCAGATTGTGGCCGATGGCAATAACGAACGGAGACTTGGCTAGCGTGAAAAACATACCTAGGTGGGCAAAAGTTTTGTCCGACCTGACTGAGAATAAATCACGCACTTTGTTGGTCGTCCTTTCGATCGCTGTTGGCGTATTTGCTGTTGGTATGGTGACTGATACATACCTGGTCTTAATCAATAGTTCTAACGCCGGATATGCCCGAATTAATCCATCAAGTGCCTTTATCACAGTATCAGATTTTAATGAGGAATTGCTAGAAATAGTACGTCAGATGCCTGATGTCGAAGAGGCTAGTGGACGACGAGTAGAGACGGTCCGCTTAAAATTGGGTGGAAGATGGTATAGAACGCAGCTATCAGGAATCGATTTTGCCGAACAACGGCTAAACTTGATTCAGCCTATAGCGGGCCAGGCCATTCCGGAAGATCGGCAGCTATTGATCGATCAGACGACATTGTTTCTGACCGATTTTGCACTAGGTGACGTTGCGATTGTCGAGATAGCAGATGGGAGTCGTTATGAGATGCCCATCGTCGGCCAAGTCCGGGACCTGAATTCTAATCCTTCGATTAATAGTGGTGGAATCAATGCCTACACAACGCCAGATACTTTTGGCTGGTTAGGAAAATCAACTGATTACAACAGCCTGGTTTTCGCCGCCGCGGAACGAAAAACTGATTATCAACATATCCAAAATGTGACAACTGAAGTAAAGGATAAGATTGAAGCAAGTGGCTGGCATGTTTTTGGCTCCATTTTGCTGGCAGAACCGGGCGTAAGCCCGGTCAATTTTATTCTTGAAGCAATTCGAATTGTGCTTGGCTTCATGGCCATCGTCTCCCTTCTTTTAAGTGCTTTTCTTGTCTTTAATACCATGTCAGCTCTAATGGTTTCCCAGATAAAACAGATCGGCATCATGAAATCGATTGGCGCGAGCACCTCAGACTTGAGCGTCATGTATCTCGTTTTGGTTCTGATCTTTGGCATCCTGGCTTTTGCTATCGCAGTTTTTCCGGCGGTTTGGGCTTCTCGAGCATTTGCTGAATTTATTGCTGGACCCAGAATGCTAGATCTGGAAATCGCTCCGCTCCAGTTCAGACCGGGCGTGATCGCTTTGCAACTGATCGTCAGTCTGCTTGTGCCGGTTGCCGGCGCATTTCCAGCCATCTTTACCGGCACCAGGAAGACCGTGCATGAAGCGATATCGACACATGGATTAGGGGATAATTTTGGCGCCAGTATCTTGGATAGAATGTTAGGTTATGCTCGATCTATCACAGGGCCATGGATCTTATCAGCCGGTAATGTCTTACGAAATAAACAGCGAGTGTTCTTGACCTTAGGCACCCTGGTCCTTGGAGGTGCCGTATTTATCGGTGTTGTTAGCGTTCGCACTTCGGCGGCCCGCACGGTGGACGAACTCGGTGAAGCATATGGCTTTGATGTTGAAGTCCAGTTGGCCCAAGCTTATCGTACTCAAAAATTACTTCGCTATGCGCAGCAGATTCCGGGGGTTGAGGCTGTCGAAGGCTGGCTAAACACCGTTGGCACCTTGGTTGATAGTTCTGGCGAGTTAGGAAACGCCATCAGGATATTAGCTCCTCCAAGAGGCAGTGAGCTGGCCAATCCAAAAATCGTGGCCGGGAGATGGTTGTTGCCAAGCGATGATAATGCTCTGGTAGTCGATTCTAGTTTGCAGCGGGAATATCCCAACCTCTCAGTTGGCGACACGCTGCGATTGCGGATTAACGGCCGTGATAGAGATTGGACCATCGTCGGCATTTATCAATATCTAGGGGTGAATTTTATCTATACCGCCTATACCAATTATGACTATTTGGCCGATCTAACCGGTGAAGTGGATAAGAGTAGACGTCTCCAGTTAGTTACCGAAAGTCACGACTCTGACTATCAACAAGCAGTCGCCGAACAATTCGATGCCTTCTTCAAAGACGCTGGGGTGCGAGTGAATTCTGTGGAGACCAGCACTGCCTTGCGAAATGTGCTTACCGAACAATTTAATATCGTCGTTGCCGTATTAACAGCCATGGCATTGCTAATAACAGTTGTCGGCGGATTGGGTCTCGCAGGGACCATGGGCATGAGTGTTATGGAGAGGAATCGCGAGATCGGCGTCATGCGAGTTGTTGGAGCGGGAGATGGCCTGGTTATCCGTATCATCTTGGTCGAAGGACTTGTATTGGCCTTTATAAGCTGGGTGGCGGCAATCATTCTTGCCTGGCCGGTTGGTTTTACGTTGAGCCGCGTCATCGGCCAGGAATTGGTCAATGGCCCCCTTAGTTATGCGTATTCATTCCCTGGCATGGTAGTCTGGTTAATATTAGTTCTATTAACCGCTGCCGCTGCCAGCTATGCCCCGGCGAGGAAAGCCGCCAATTTGCAGGTCAGAGAGGTTTTGGCTTACGAATAGGTTTCAATCAGGAAAACCGCTTTCGTTTCAGTTATTTCTCGCACACTTTCGCACACTTTTGCCATAATTTACTTGCCTTTTCAGTGTATAATGTCGGGGAGTCGTTAGTTAGGCCCGCTGGTCGCCAGTCCAATTGGGTTTGAAGGATAGCTTTTGACCGGCCGTACTCATTTAACAGTAGACATTCATCGTAGTCTTTACTATTGGGGGTAAACATGTTGAGCGAAAGGGGATCCTCGCTAGCCATTCTCATATTTGGTTTTCTATTCTTATTCTTCTTCCAGTTATTATCCGATTTCGTTGGCGGCGTTTATACCTTAGGGGTGCTTGGAACAGGCCTTCCAGTAGAAATGGCCTATTTGCTTTTATTCTTTTCTCCAATTTTGCTGCTGGTTTTTCAGAACAATATTTCCAGGCTCGCGCTTGTTATAATGGGCGAGATATTCATCTTGTGCCGGTTGAAACGTTTCCCCGTTTACTTCAGGATGAGAGTT
>JBFFVR010000056.1:0-8099 GCA_041570685.1 Promineifilaceae bacterium (SeqCode) | reverse complement strand
TAGTGCAATCGGGGATTCTAGATATCCAAGTTCGCGAACTTGTTCAAAACCAAAAACCTTTCCAAATCCATTGATAGTATGGACCATTGCCGGCACCCGTTTGGCATAAAGGTTACCCGAATGAGGTTTGATGATGGTCACACCTGTTCTATAAGGACCTCTACCTGGCTGCCAGGCACCATCACCTTTTATCAGTGTGTAATGACCAACAGATACGCCGTTGACATCTGTAATCGCATTTAACTTTCCAGGTGGTAGTACGCTCTCGTAGATTCCAAGCTCACGAATACGGGGCATTTTATTACTCATCTCCTAATCTATGACTTTCCAAATGAGAGGTTAACAGCTCAGGATAGACACTTCTTAACCACTGACTTTGGATTGCATTCAACTCAGTCGTCGGATGGAGTGGAGTCCAGGTTAATCGAAGGCTTATTCCATCTGAGAACCTCGTCCAGGAGTCTGGCGTTATTTCTTCCACAATAAGGTGGTAAATATGACGGCGGATCGTGGTGGTCAACAAACTTTTCCGAAGATAACCTTGGATCCGGTAGGTTCTTTCGGCCGGATCTTGGTTGTAGTCAATGGGATCTGTCAAGATTTCGAAAAAGGATCCGCTTTCAGAAAGGATTTCCACCGGTGTTCCTCGGGTTACTCCAAAACCAGCAGATGAGGAATCATAGGAAGGTTCCGAAAAAATCTTGCTCATTCGGGTAACGATTTTCCTATTAGATGGTAGCGTTATTATCTTGGTAGCCAGCCGTTGTAGTATTAATGCATGGTTAATTCCGGTCTCTTCATTCAATTCTCTTAAAACAGCCCCTTCTGGTTTTTCGCCTAACTCTACTGTTCCAGCTGGAACCTGAATATCGCCTTTTGGATGTCTAAAAACCAGCAGTTGCGCTTGCCCCTGTAATTCTCTTGTGACAAAAGCCGTCACCTTATCAATCGCCACCATATCAACACGTTGCCTTCTTCCAGGTCGCAACTTGAAAGACCATAAATGTCTAAACAATTAACTTACGCCTGCCTATATTAGGAAACCTAATCCTTGTCAGATTATGACTTTAAGACCGATTTGAGCAACTTGAGCCATCTGCTACAATCCGATGCTTTGTTGCCTAAATATGTGCAATTTCATCTCGGGTTAGAGTATTTCTTTTAGGATTTTCAGAGGTATAAATCGATGAAGCAGATCATTGAATGTGTCCCAAACTTTAGCGATGGCCGAAATCCCGAGGTGTATAACGCGATTGCCAAAGCTATTCGTTCAGTGCCAGGGACTCATGTCCTCGATATTAGCGCCGACCCCGACCATAATCGAAGTGTTATTACTTTTGTGGGATCGCCAGCATCAGTTGAAGAGGGAGCCTTCCGGGCAATCGCCGAAGCTGCCAAGCACATCAACCTTGATAAGCATGAGGGTGAACACCCGCGAATTGGGGCGACAGATGTTTGTCCGATCATTCCTGTGAAAGATGTGACTGTGGATGAGTGCGTTGCCCTGGCAAATAGGCTTGGAAAACGCGTTGGATACGAACTGGGAATCACGGTTTACCTGTACGGTGAGGCAGCGACAAGACCTGAAAGGAAAAAACTTTCCACAATTAGGCATGGCGAATATGAAAGATGGCGAGAGAATGTTGACTCTAGCGCACATCATAAGCCCGACTATGGCCCGGCAGAGGCTAATTCTTGGGGAGCAACTGTCATTGGAGTCAGACAATTTTTAATCGCATATAACTTGTTTCTAAATACTGATGATGTGACTATCGCCAAAAAAATCGCAAAGTCTGTAAGATTCAGTAGTGGTGGCTTACGATTTGTTCAGGCGCTGGGATTCATAGTCGATGGACAAGCTCAAGTAAGCATGAATCTAACCGATTTCAGCAAAACGCCTATTCATCTAGTTCAAGAGACTGTAAAAAGCGAGGCGGCTAGATATGGGGTGTCTGTCACGAAATCTGAGCTGATTGGATTAATCCCGGAACAAGCTCTGTTAGCCAGTGCCAAATGGTACCTCCAGCTAGATGGCATCGTTGATGACAAAGTTTTGGAATTGCGTCTTGCCGAAGAAACCAAAAACAATATTCTTCCGCAGCCATATCTGGCAGCAACCGCCGAAGGCACCCCAACTCCAGGAGGCGGCTCGGCCGCGGCACTTGCCGGAGCACTTGCTGGAGCGCTTATTCAGATGGTTGCCAATCTGACGACCGGACGTAAGAATTACCTCGACGTTGAGGTGGAAACACAGGAAGTACTGAAGAGATCGGCCGAGCTAAGGGCTCAATTGACAAACGCAATAACCCGTGATGCTGATGCTTTTGAGCAACTTTTGGCGGCCTGGAATGGCGACGATAGTTCACCAGAAGATAAAGCATTGGAAATTGAAAACGCTACTTACCGGGCAGCTGCAGTTCCCTTTGAAGTTGGTCGTTTATGCCTGGAAGTCGCTCAAATTGCCAAACGCATCACCTCATTCGGGAACGTTAATGCCGTTACCGATGCGGCAGCGGCAGCTATTCTAGCCCAAGCGGCCGTGAAAATCGCTGCTTTAAATGTCAAAACAAATGTAACCGGTCTAAAAGATCGGCAGCAAGCCCAACTATGGTTAGAGGAAATCGATCAGCTGGAAATGACAGTACAACGGCTAGTGGATGATTCCATTGCTACTGCAACCAAGCGAGGAGGTTTCTAATTTATATGGGTAAGTTGGCTGATAAAGCAGATAAGATACCAGCAGGCATTGCGAAACCTGATTTTCGGTTATTCGTTCTGTCGATCACCTTCACTCTGATAATTGTTGGCTGTCAACCTGGTAGCGCAGTTGTTTCAAGAACGGAAATAGACGATTCCCCCGCATCTGCGACTGATCCTACCGTTCCCCCACCTATTATAAGTACGGCGATTGGAGGTAAAGGGCCACAGTCATTCAGCCCATTAAGCAATGCAGAACTATCGGCTACCGCTACAGTCGAAAACAACTTGGAACAACGCGATCAGGTTGAGGTCGATTTGATCGATTCAGCTGCCGATTTAGAATCTGATTCAAGTCCAGCAGCTTCCCCCCAACCTACTTTTACTGCCCCAGCTTTGCCTGATGCGCAGCCATGGGATCATTATTGGTTGCGCCGTCCAATACCCGAGGGTGGGACGGTATGGACCGACAAAGCCTATCCGTACGGTAGCAATCGGGGGGGAACACTAAGAACACATCATGGTGTCGAATTCAATGTGCCTAAGGGAACCCAGGTGTTGGCTACAGCCAGTGGTACGGTAATTGCCGCCGGAAATGATAAAGAAACCGAGTTAGGTGCAACACCTGATTTCTATGGCAATGTCGTGGTAATAGAACACGATAATGGATTAGACGGCCTTCCTGTCTATAGTCTATACGGACATCTCTCAGAAGTATATGTCGCTGTCGGACAGCGTATAGTGGCTCAGGATCCGATTGGTTCATCAGGCGCTAGTGGCGTCGCAGACGGACCACATCTTCATTTTGAGGTTCGTGTTGGGGAAAATAGTTATGAAGCCACCCGTAATCCACTTCTCTGGCTCTATCCTTTTCCAGAGCGAGGTGTTGTAGCTGGTTTGATAAAAAATAATGAAGGACAGATTGTCAGGAATGCTGCGATAAATTTACGTCGAATTGATGCCAAATCAGCTTATGCGGCTACGACAAGTTATGCAGACGACAGTGTGATTCCTGACGATAAGTGGCAAGAAAATTTTGTTTTCGATGATGTCGTTGCCGGGTATTATGAGTTAACCGTCGGGCAAGGCGCCGATAAGATCAAACACGAATTTTGGGTTTATCCTTATCAAACGAACTTCGTTGAGGTCATCTATGATGACTAAGATATTCTCCGTTGCAGAAAATAACCCAATAACATTAATAAGAGACCTTCAATAAAAATAAGCCCCGTCCATAACAAGCCAAAATCAAACCAGAATTGTTCTGGGAACAATCTGATAAGGGAGTCTGTATAGAAGAATGTCCAGGTATCGGGAGGGAAAAGAACCTCATGAAACTGGGTAAAGACAAAATTCCAAGAAATGAGGATAAGGATCACCATTATCAACAGAACTCCTGTCGTTAAGGCACCACCAAACATAATGGCCTTGTATCCTTGACCACGCGTTTCCGGTCTCAGAAGTAGAAAAATTAATCCTCCGACGACTACCACGGCAAGAACCCAAAACAGGATTCGAATCGAGTCGACAACATTCTTAACATCTAACATATGGCCAATCTCGCGTTGATTATAGAGAGGCGACTCGCCATCGGGTAAAGTCATTTCTTCTAACAAACCTATCGCCTGGTCTGCAGACTCCGGTCTACGCAAGTAATCGAGAGTTGTCGCAGCATATTGCAATCGCTCGTTGTCGGAGAAGCCAAATTGATCCGGGGGAATGCGAGCATATTCAAACTCAGGATAACTTGGGCTATCCCAGGTGATAATTAACCTTAATGTGCCCGTAGTTAAGAAAAAGGGAATGGCAATGACAACCACCCATTTTATCAATGCAGCGATTTTTTGATTTTTCAAATTATCTCTCCTTCAAGATTAACGAGGGTGCCGTTGGTTTTTTTTGTTGATTAATATATTTATTTATCCTGAAAGTCCTGGTAAGCCTGACGGACCTTCCTGCAAAAGATAACGAATGACAATCGAATCAATTATGGTTTCAACCGGGGCTCGCTGATCTGTAAATATAACCTCAGACGCAGTTGTCGGTACCAGATTGTTGCCCGCCAACTGCAGTACCTCGCGTAATAAAGGATCGGTTCCTTCGCCAAGACTGGTTTGAGCGTTATAAATATTGTCAGATGTCGTAGGCAGAACAGTTGCGACCAAGATACTGTTAAAGGAACCTGGAACATCCATTGTGTGGACCGTTGGAAAGACTGTTAACAGTGTCGCCGTGATAGCATCAACCAGCCGTCTATCTTCCGCACCCCGCCCGACATTTATGGCCAATACGCCATCGTCAGAAAGACGATCCTTTATTTCCCTAAAGAATTCTCTGGTTGTCATATGCCAGGGAATATAAGGAACCTTATAGGCATCGAGGGTGATAATATCGTATTTCTTGTCGAGTTGATTCAGTTCATAGCGGCCGTCACCAGCGATGGTATTAATGTTTGGTTCTTCTAGGTTGAAATAATCGATTCCAGTTTCGATTATTGATTGATCCAACTCGATGCCATCTATTGGAATAGGTCCAAAAACTTGAGTAAAATGTTTCGGAATCGTGCCTGCTGCCAGACCGATTACAGCCATGTTGTCAACCTTGTATCCCGTCGTGCCGTCATTGAAAAATGGGGCAGCCAGCATGAAACTCCAAACTGATAATCTTGGCACGCGACCGCCATCACAATAATAAGAATGATAAGCCTGTCCCTCGTTTAACAGAAGGTAATTGCAATCACCTTGACGAATAACTTGAATGTAATTGTAAGCTGACTCTGTTTCATAAATTTGATTTGGGTCATCTTTGATATTGCCAGTCGACCACAGAAAAATAAAAGGTAGCAGGATAAGCGGCATTAATAGCCCCAGGAATCGGGCACGCTTTCCAACCTGCCATAGCCCCCCCAGACCCACGATTAGTAATGACGAGCCAAAAATAACGGCCGCCAGACGTGTGCCGGCTTCTGGGATAACGAGTAGAACTGGCAGGTAGGTACCTAAAAGACTACCCCAAGTAGATACAGCGTAAATGCGGCCGCTGACTCTTCCGGCTTCCTTTACATCATGGACGCCCAGGCGAATCGCAAAGGGTGATATGATCCCTAGTAGCGTGACTGGCACCGCCAAAGCCATTACCACTAACATGAGGGAGCTTACAATGGCACCAATATCGACTGTAGCCATCGCGGTGGCTGCTCCACGCAGAGCCACACTGGTTAATAGAAGAAAAAAGACGGCGCAGAAACCAGCGAAGGTAACGATGCTATAGAATAGATCATAGCGGGGATGCTTATCAGATATTCTTCCGCCTATAAAATAGCCGACTGTCAAAAAAAGGAGGACTAAACCAATAACGTTTGCCCAGACGATGTTGGACGTTCCAAATACCGTTTGAAGTAAACGACTTGTCGTAAATTCGACCGCTAGAGTGGTCATTCCGGCCACAAAAACGGTGAGGTATAAATAAAATCGTGATGTCTCTTTTCTTTGCTGGCTCTCAATCAATAGTAAAAAATCCCTTTTCTAACCGGAAAAATATCCAATTTTAGTTTTATGGTGTAATAAACAATGTTTCCATTTCGAACGCCGTTTGACGATCCTTATTAGCGAATATGATTACGAGTGGTTGATCATAAACCGTGAAACTTTCGTCGAAGCGGCCCCAGTTCAGACCGGGTATCTGGGTTAAAAATTCATCAACCGTATCTGGGGCAACGAGTCCGGGCCAGACGAACGAATCAGGTTTTAGATAGATACCAAATAAGTTTGGCATACGTGTCCCGACATAAACAACTTCATATCCAAGATCGCCATCAAACAGCAACTGATAGTACTGGCGAGACGAAGGATAATGTTGAGACAACCTCGGAATAACCCCGTAATTACGATTTGATGATAAAACTAAGAAATCAGCCGCTGCTATCGTTTCCAGATTCTGCCGGAGTTTTTCAGCGCTATCATTCTTCCCTACTCCAGATAGCCAATTGACCTCCTGCAGATTGTAATCACTTCTTCTGAAATTTTCGTCATTCAAAAAGAGATTATCAGGCAATCCATCGTCCCACATTTCATTGACGATGACTGAATCTGGCTCAAGGCTTTCATATATCCAGAGCGAGGCCGCAATCCAGGGATGGGGTTGCCCATAACTGTTGACAAATGCTAACGCAAACAAACTAGTTAACAATAGCAAGGTTGCAACAGCCACTCTTCGAATCATCTCCCTTCTGATTCTCAATAACATTGCCGCACCAAATAAGATGAGTATTGGAATCAGGGGCTGAAGATAACGAGGGAATTTTACCGCCAAGCCGCCGGTTGTCAGAAGAAAAGGTACTGCCCAAACTAATAGAATAAGCTCGCCGGCAGTAAATGGCATTTTTTGCTGGTCAAAATGAATTTTAGCCGGTAATGTCCAACGATTTTCTCCTTCCGGCCGCGTTTGCCGCCAGAAAATCGTAGCTTGAACAAACCGCCAAAGCGCCCAAAATAATCCTATGAATGAGACAATAGTTAGTAAAGGACCAAGCCCCCAGCGAAACAGCATCTCGAGATAATAGAGGTAAGGGATCGTTCCAATGTATTGGCGCACGAAAGGAACATCCCGTAACCCCCGAACCATCGTCCCTTGTTGAACAATATTTTGTAGATAACAGGACTGCGAAATAAAACGCGGGATTTCGAAAGGACCAAATAGAATTGGCGTGTCTACTCGGCAAGTGGCATCAAGAATCGCAAATGGATTGGTAAGAAAGAATGTCAGGAATCCCACAATGAGGGAAAGAACGAACAATAGAAATCGTCGCGATATCTTCCAGTGCGGTTGGAGGAATACCGCTACAAAAAGGGGAAGCAACAGTAATATACCGCCAAATTTCGATCCTACGGCAAGACCGGTACTGATGCTGGCTGCGAGCAGGAGAACGATTCGGGTTTTAGACGCACTTTTCTCATTGTATGAAAGAATCAGAAACCACAATGTAAGCAGAACAAAGAATGTTAGATAAGGATCTACCGTAAAAAAGCGGCTTAATTGAATGTGCAAGACAGCAACAGATAATAAAGCCGCGGCTAGCAAACCCGTTGGTGGGTTGAATATCAATCGTCCGATTAGGAACAGCAAAACAATGGAGGCGATATCTATTATAGCTGTGGTGGCCCTGCCCACCGCCGTAATATGGCGAAATTCGTTGCGACCTGCCCCATTCAGAATATCTTGGCTAAAAGACCAATCCTTTGGCACAAAGCGAAGAACAAATGGGCCGAATTCTTCGGCAATTTTTGCCATGCCAACTCCGAGATATAAAGGCAAATGACCATAGGCATATTTTCTCGGAACATCCTGTTCAACCACAATCCCTTCTGTCGTATCGACCGCTGGCCAATAGAAGGGATTGAAAG
>JBFFVR010000055.1:0-8128 GCA_041570685.1 Promineifilaceae bacterium (SeqCode) | reverse complement strand
GGCCAGTTACGCTCTTTGGGGGGAGCGTACAGCAGCAAAAACCTAGCACTTTATGTAGTTTATTTTATGACCAACTTTGGCGAGTTTACTGACGAAAAATTGATCGACGCCTGTCGCAGTGGTGAAGCAGGTGCCTGGGATGCGCTGGTCAACCGATATGAGCGTCTGGTCTATACGGTTCCTGCCCGCTATGGTCTTACCCCCACTGAAATTGATGATGTTTTTCAGTCTGTCTGGCTATCCTTGGTGCGAAATTTAGACAAGCTCCGCGAACCCGATCGCGTTTCCGCATGGCTGGTAACCACAGCTCGTCGAGAATGTTGGGAGCGCAGGAGAGGCGCTGAATATGAACGCACGGTGACCACAGATTTTGACAATATTTTGATGGACCATGAAGGAAATGAAACACCCCCTGAAGAGGTGGTAAGCGCCTTCCGTGAACATGAATCCTTGCGTCAGGCAATTAAACAGCTACAGGAGAAATGTCAACGCTTAATTTGGTTCCTTTATTTTGATTCAAACATACCATCTTATTCTGATGTTGCGGATAAATTGGAAATGCCAATTGGCTCAATCGGTCCGATGCGAGCTCGCTGCTTAAAAAAACTAAGGGCGGTGATGAATGGATTCTCGGGCGACCAGTAGGTGTATCATAAATCCAACGATTTACTCTGTAGGTACAGAGCAAGACGTAATTAACTGATTTTGTCATGAATAGTGATCTAGAAAATACGACACACCTTACATACGAGCATCTTCTCGATTATTTGGAGCGACGTCTTGCTCCAGATGACGTGCGGAATGTCGAAAGTCATCTCGCCACAGAATGTTCCACTTGTCAGGCAGATCTGGATTGGCTCAGCAAGACATTAAAGCTGATGGCCACCGATATTTGGCTGGAGCCTCCTCAGCGGTTAAGTAATGCAGCCCATCAGGTATTTCGCGAAAATCAGCCAGAGAGAACGCCTGTATTTTCGCTGGGATCTTGGCTACAGGGTCTCTGGCCTCAACCCAGACCCATTGCCATCGCATTTGCAGCCGTTTTAGTACTTGTGATTGGAATTGGTTTAATCTTACGATCCCAGTTACCAACAAGTATGGACCAAGAAGTTTCGGTGGCCCAGGCTGAAGGCACTGTATTGGCTTTGCCGCCCGACAGCGAATCTTGGCAGCCGCTAACTGAAGATGTCGTCATTGATACCGGAACACAAGTGCAAACTGGTGATGAGTCCAGCGTTGTGCTGACTTTCCCTGATGATAGTAAGACTGTCGCCGCACCAAACACCGAACTTGAAATTGTACGAATGTCTTCGCTTCCAAATGGCAGTCGTGGCGTGATCGTCATGAGCCAGACGCTAGGTCAGACGCTCAATGTGGTTCAGACATCGGATTCGACCAACTCCCGCTTTGAAATCAGGACACCATCCGCCAGGGTAGTGGTAAGAGGCACCGAATTCACCGTGAGCGTTAATGAACTGGGCACCACTGAAGTGGCGGTGGCTGAAGGCGTCGTTGAAGTAATCGCGATGGGCACGACTGTAATTCTGTCTGCCGGCGAGTCTACCGTAGTAAATCCAGGCCAAGAACCCACCCCGCCAATTGTGATACCAGCGACACCTACAGAGGAATCTTCGGGATTAGAGCCATCTGAGCCTGATTCTGATCCAACTCAAGCTGTAGAAGAGGGTGCCTCAAGAGTACCGAATGCTGCGACGGAAACGCCTGTACCAGGGTCTACACCAGTTGCGACTGCATCCCGTAGTAGCCCGACCCCTACTGTTCAGCCGACCAGCGATGAAAATGTGAATACACCTGTGCCGCCAACATCGACACCTGTGCCACCAACATCGACACCTGTGCCACCAACATCGACACCTGTGCCACCAACGGCAACAGAACCGCCACCACCATTACCTTCACCAACGATGCCGCCACCGGCCGATACGCCGACTCCGGATAGTGGCACCAATGTGCCGCCCGGACAAACTAAAACGCCACAACCACCTGGACAAACTAAAACACCGCAGCCTGGGAGTGCTAGTAACAGCTCCAAAATGAATTAGACGTTTTCTCGCAACTATATAAAGAGATTATCAAGACAGTCGATTTTCATCATCGACTGTCTTTTTTTGTCATTTTTGGAGAATCACTTTACCCAGAGAGATGAAGATAACTCGCTTACGTCAATCACAATAAATCTTCTTTGAGCCCTGCCCTGGTTTTTCCAAACCCGTCTCAAAAAGGAGATTGATCACACCTTTACTCAAGGAAAATACCAGGCGAATTCCTCGCTTAGTGCTCGCATCATAACCATCAGATCGCCCTGTCAAACATCACGCACGCTGCCTTAAGAGTATTACAAACCAATAAAAATTTATGATGAGTTTCTAGCGCTCTTTAAGGGCACATTGTAATATCATGTTTACATTAAATTGTTAGATTTTATGAACGATTCAAATCGGTTATCAGACGGACAATTAATTGAGGCGTGTCGTATTGGCGATGAAGAAGCGTGGAATACGCTGGTCGATCGCTACCAACGGTTGGTTTACACAGTTCCGGCGAGGTACGGACTCAACCCGGCCGAAGTCGATGACGTTTTCCAGTCAGTCTGGTTTTCCTTATTACAAAATCTGGACAAGCTCCGTGAACCAGACCGGGTCGCTGCCTGGCTTGTAACGACTGCTCGCAGAGAAAGTTGGGAGCATAGGCGCGGGGCTAGGCACGAGCGCACGATTACGACCGATTTTGACAATAATCCGAATGAGTTTATAGGCGACGAACTTCCTCCCGAAGAGGTAGTCAGCGAATATCGCAAGTATGAAAATTTGCGACAGGCTATTGACCAACTCCAGGATCAATGTCGTCGCCTACTTTGGCACTTATATTTTGACACCACCATACCTTCGTACGCAGAAATCGCTGAAAAATTAAAGATGCCGATCGGCTCTATTGGACCTATGCGAGCCAGATGTTTAAAGAAACTTAAGGCTGAAATGACAGGATTTTCTTCTTCATGATGAATGAAAATCAAATCTCTAAGGAATTGCTCTGGATATTTAAGGGCAAAATGTATTAGAATATGAATGTCATGAATAGTGATTTGGCGCCGGGTTCACATCTGACGTTCGAGCAATTGCTCGACTACGTCGAGAAAGGCCTTTCCTCTGATGACGCTCAAGTAGTCGAAGGTCATCTGCAATCGGAATGCGCATCATGCCAATCCGACCTGAATTGGCTCAATGAGTATTTAGGTCTAATGAGCGCTGGTGTCTGGCTTGATCCGCCTCCAGACTTGAGCAGCACTGTTCGACGGATGTTCCGGGAAAGACAGGCACAGGCTCTCCCGACCTTTTCTATAGGCGCATGGCTTCAGAACCTGTGGTCCCAGCCAAAACAAGCAGCCTTTGCTGTTGCGGCCGGATTGGTTCTTGTGATTGCACTAGGCTTAATTTTACGGACACAGTTCCAAACAAATTTGGACCAAGAGGTATCGGTCGCGGCCGCCGCAGGTACTGTATTGGCCCTGCCTCCTGACAGTGAGACCTGGCAACCCTTAAGTGAAGATGCCTTGGTGGATTCCGGCACCCAGATCCGCACGGGTGAAGAATCTAGCGTATTATTAACCTACCCCGATGATAGCAAAACCGTTGCTGCCCCAAATACAGAGCTAGAGATTTTAGAAATGTCTTCTAAACCTAGTGGGGATCGTAATATTATATTGATCAAACAGAAGGTGGGGCAAACGCTGAACCTTGTACAACCTTCTGATTCTGCAGATTCGAGATTTGAAATTCAGACGCCCGCGGCGTCTATTGTTGCATTAGGTACCGAGTTTTCTGTGAGTGTTAATGAACAAGGAGTGACTGAAGTTAAGGTCGTCGAAGGTACGGTCGAGGTAACGGCTATGGGAGTGACCGTTACACTACATGTTGGACAAACGACAACAGTTGCCCCTGGCGGCCAACCAACTACGCCAGAGTCGGTTATGCCAACACCATCCGTGACACCACGTGTCCAGGTAACGCAAACGCCGGGTGATTTCTTCCTCACAAAAGAAGCTGAGAGCACGGCTACATCACCGCCAGTCTCAACAAGAAAAGATACGGCGACACCTACTAATGCACCTCGACGCCCAACGCCTACGGCACCAATACCAACTGCAACTGCTCCGCTGCCACCTACGGCCACAGATACTCCACTGCCACCTACGGCCACAGATACTCCGCTGCCATCGAACACGCCAGACATACCCTTGCCTAGCCCTACGAGTACATCGTTGCCACCCACATCAACGAATAAGACAACACTGACACCAACTCCTGCTGATACGCCGCCAATTGAGGATACGCCAACTCCTGCAGCAACAGCAACCCCTGAAGCCCCCTGATACATACTCATTGGGGTTTGGTTGACAACTCAATCCCAATACAGAAAAATATCAAAAATTGGCAAAAATAGGTCTGATCTTTGCCTATGAGATCCCTTGAGAAAGAGAAGATACGAGATATGAAAGAAATTAACCTAGGCAGAAGTAAGATTATCGTCACTCCAATTGGACTTGGCCTGGCCGCCCTAGGCAGACCGGGGTATATAAACTTGGGTCATAACGAAGATATTGGCGAGGCTTATTTTCAAAATCAGATGGAAAGACATGCCCATCAGGTTTTAGATGCGGCTTGGGAAGCCGGCGTACGTTATTTTGACGCTGCACGTTCCTATGGTCGGGCGGAAAAATTTATATCAACATGGATTGCGAAAAGACAAGAGGGACTAGAGGAGATAATTGTCGGTTCCAAGTGGGGCTATATTTATACGGCCGATTGGCAAGTCAAAGCAGAAAAACATGAAATTAAAGAGCATTCGCTGCCGGTATTGCAGCAACAAATTGGTGAAAGCCATTCATTGCTAGGTAATCATCTGAAACTTTATCAGATACATTCAGCGACTTTTGAAAGTGGCATCCTGAAAAACCAACCAGTCTTAGCTGAGCTTGCCCGTTTGCGAGATACAGGTTTACTGATCGGTTTATCATTGAGCGGTCCTAGTCAGGCTGAGATACTCCGTACGGCAATGGAAATTCAATTCGGCGGCCAACCCCTTTTTGGATCGGTTCAGGCAACTTGGAATTTGCTCGAAACCTCGGTTGAACCAGCTCTTCAGGAGGCTAGTGACGCCGGGATGGGCGTCATCGTCAAGGAAGCATTGGCTAACGGTCGCTTGACGTCTAGAAACAAGGAAACAACCTTCAAAAAAAAGAAACTACTCTTGCGGCAAATTGCAGATGAGCACGGAGCAAGCATTGATGCCGTTGCCCTAGCAGCAGCAATTTCAAAGCCATGGTCAAGCGTGATACTAAGTGGAGCGTCAACCGTAGATCAATTGAGTTCGAACATTAGAGCATTGGATATCAACTATACTCCTGAAGTTGACGAACTTCTTCTCTCACTATCCGAGCCTCCAGAGGTATATTGGGAAACCCGGAGTCATTTGCCGTGGAATTAGAAGTAAGGCAGACTATTTACCAAAAAATCTCGCTCAATGATCGTTGTTGAAATCCACATTTATTTAGCGAGGTCTATTACCAAGTCCCTCGGTTCTCTCCCATAGATTCAAGCAAGTATTTCCCATATTACTTTTTGCTGTTGCCTTCGTCCCCCGTGTACTGAACCAAAGAACGATTTTTGCTCTTTGGCATACTCGAGCAAATTTGTTCATGTAAGCCATAAAAAACCAGGATTGGGCAGCTACTTTTCAGGCGCCCCATCCAGGCGTTACGACTATGTGTTTGGCTGGTTTGGCCCAAGAAAATGGGAGTCTAATCGATCCAGAATTTTCGAAGCTAAGCACGAATCAACAATTGGCTGTTGAATTGATTTCAATCACATTTGTCATCGCTTTTTCGATAGTTATTGCCAACCTAATATTGCGTGACGTTTTTGACTGGCAGATTGCTGCTATAACAGCATTATTTCTGGCGTTGAATCCATACCATATATCTTTGTCACAGGCGATTCATGTCGATGCACTTATCAGCATTTTTGCGTTAGTATCGGCGCTCCTCCTATGGTCCTATGTTAAAACAACCATGGATACCTGTGCTCGTCTTTTCAGGCATCTTTGCAGGACTGGTAAAGTTGAGCAAAATGCCCGCCCTTTTTTTGTTGCCTTACTTCTTTCTAGTAATTTTTATCGGCTTTTGTAAAAAGACCAGGAGTAAAAAAATGGATCAAGTATCTTCACTGGTCATAGAATTTTCTCATCGATCAAAGGGGTCATTTTTGCTTTCCTTATTTGGATAACCGCGTTGGCAGCCACTTATTTTTTGCTTTGGCCTTCAATTTGGAGCCAGCCAATAAAGACTTTGAGCGAAAGTCTTCTTGGCACAGATTTTTACAGAACAACTCCCCCACGAGAATTCAATATATTTCCTGGGTAAAGCAACTTCGAAAGATCCTGGCGTGTTGATTTATTCCCTGAATCTAGCTTTCAAGGCAACGGCTTTGGCCTCAATTGGATTGATAAGAGTCTTGTTATGTTATTCGATTCCCGAGTAAATCGTCAGAAGCGAATATTTATAATATTTGCCTTGGCCTAGGTCTTATTTTTTACCCTCATTATGACTTTGGGCGATAAAGATTCTCTCGTTACGCTCTACCCGGATTACTATTTATTACTCTCCTTGGCGGAATTGGTATCGTCCCGTTTTTACGCAAGCATACAAAAAGCAAGCCGCTTGCATTTACTCTCCTACTTGTGCTCGCAATATTGGTCCAGGCGGCTATTTCTCTGGCCCGTTATCCCAACTTTGGGACGCACTATAATTATCTCTTAGGAGGGTCAAAAACGATCCTAGAGAGCCAGGTGATAGCTGGACAGGAAAAAATCGAAGGACTTGAGATCGCGGCTAATTACCTAAACTTTCTTCCCTTGTCTCCTTTGCTGGTGGTCGGCGCCCGGGATTCTGGATCCTTGGTTAGATATTTCAATGGGAAAACCAACAAAATATCAGATGAAAATACCGATTACCTACTATTTACGCGCAATGCAATGTTAAGGGAAATCTAAATTGCGGACTGGCAAAATCTCTGGGACAAATACCAGAATAAAAAGCCGAAGTTTGTTGTTGATTTCGATGGCATTCCCTATGTCTGGATTTGCAAGACTGATCTCGAGATTAATGAAGAAAGCTATACTTATGCAGTAGAGGCGAATATCGGTGAAAGCATTCGTTTACTTGGCTATGACTATGAACCTTCACAGGTTAAACCTGGCGAGGCCATCCAACTAACACTTTATTGGGAAGCAATACAAAAACCGGTCGGCGATTAGCTGTTTTCACCCATCTGCTCGATTCTCAAGGTCAATTAGTTTCTCAGAGTGACAACCAACCCTAATCTGGCAAATATCCAACTTTTCTCCAGGATAAGGACGAACATATACAGGATCAATATCAATTCATGATCCCACTAGAAACGCCACCCGGGAACTACGATTTTTCCATTGGCATGTACATGCTAGAGAATTTGGAGAGACTTCCTATCATCGATTCATCTGGGGAAACTATACCGGAAAAACGCCTTCAGCTAAGCGGGTCACAAATTGTTTCTCCTTGAGAGTCCGATCATCTCACCATCATTTACTTATCGCTTCGGAAAAAGTACGTAATGCCTGCAAATGCTGATCTGGTGTGCTGAAACCGGCACCCATCGTATTGATGGAGATATGGCTTGCCCCAACCTTTTTCCACTCAGATATGCGCTTGGCCCATTTTTCCTGATCGCCAGAGCCATACATAATTCGCGCCTCTAGTCCGATATCTCTGATATTTCTGCTTGCTGATTCTGCATATTGTTTAATCACTTTTAGAGATGGCTCAGCGTCAGCAGCCGTCCTGTAATTAGGCATCCAACCATCCCCCATAGTCCCAACCCGGCGAAGCACTGCCTCAGCATGACCTCCAAACCAAATGGGTATCGGTCTTTGAACTGGCAATGGGTTGATCCCCGCATCAGGAATTGCATCCCACTGTCCTTGAAACTTGACCAAGGGCGTCGTCCAGAGATTACGTAGCAACTCGATCTGCTCTTCAACCCGTTTTCCACGTGTATGGAAATCTTGACTAAGC
>JBFFVR010000054.1:0-8161 GCA_041570685.1 Promineifilaceae bacterium (SeqCode) | reverse complement strand
GCTAATCAAGATAGATCTGGTGCTACTCAGAAATTGCGCCGCGATAGTTTACCATGAGTCAGCCTGTAATCCTCCTCATCCTGCGATTATTAAGCGCAGTGGCATTGTTGGCATTCCTTGGATTGATAGCATGGTTCAGTTACAAGGAACTGAAGATATCCACCGAAATTTATAAATCCTCACAAATTTCATTTGGTACTCTGGAAGTGATCGAAAGTTTAGCTGATATTGCCCCAGTTGGGCATACTTATTCTTTGAGACCGGTATTAAGCATAGGGCGTGCCACAACTAGTTCGATTGTGCTTGACGATGAATTCGTCTCAAACGAACATGCATTGATCACCAGAAAGAACGGCAGCTGGTGGTTAGAAGACCTATCTAGCCGCAATGGCACCTTGTTAAATGACCTACCACTGACGACAATCACAGTCGTAGCTTCTGGTGATACAATCACAATAGGGCAAACAACTCTTAAGCTCAACGTGAACTAAACCAAAATCTAATAATAACTTTAGGTTGTTCATCCAGGTTTCAGGTATCCTGTGAGTTTAAGAGCGCTTATTCGCAATAGCAGGAGATGATTATGGGTTTTCACGGATCTGGCTGGTGGGCTTATTTAAGCCATAATGAGGAAGAAGATCGGCCAGCAGTGAACCGATCGTTGCTTTTACGTGTCTGGGATTTTGCTAAACCGTATCAGATCAAAGTTCTCGGGCTTTTAGTTACCATTGTTATCATTACAGGTCTTTCCTTAATTCCACCACTTCTATTTCGACAACTCATTGACGTAGCTATTCCTGAAGAAAATGTGAGCATGTTAAATAGGCTCGCTTTAGCGATGATTGCCATACCTCTTATGAATGGCCTAGTCGGCGTTTTACAGCGTCGATTGAGTGCCGAAGTGGGCGAAGGTGTCATTTATGATCTGCGACGGGCTCTCTACGACCATATGTTAAGGATGTCGTTAAGGTTCTTCACCGAAACACGAACCGGAGAATTGATGTCTCGTCTAAATAATGATGTTGTTGGCGCCCAACGCGCCGTTACAAGCACGCTTATTACCATCATCACAAATTTGATCACCATCATTTCGGTAGTTGCTGTCATGTTACTAATCGAATGGCGCCTCACTTTGTTAAGTCTCGCTATTTTGCCTTTATTTGCTTTGCCTGCGAGGCGAGTTGCTCGAAAATTACGCTTAATTCGAAGAAGATCGATGGAAGTAAACGCTGAGATGAACGCCTCTATGAATGAAACGCTCAATGTTAGCGGCGCATTGTTGGTTAAACTCTTCGGCAGAGAGCCCCGAGAGTCGCGGCATTTCTCCAAGAATGCCGCCCATGTCCGAGATATCGGTGTTGAATCTGCAGTTGTAAGCCAGTGGTTTTTTCTGGCGCTCGGCATCGTGAGCGCCATTGGAACCGCTGTTGTTTATTGGGCTGGCGGACATCTGGTATTGTCGGGTGTATTCACAATCGGAACTATCGTTGCCTTTAGCGCCTATTTAAGACAGCTTTACGGCCCCTTGATTTCACTAACTAATGCACCAGTCGAATTTGCCCAAAGTATGGTGAGTTTTGAGCGTGTATTTGAGGCCCTTGATATACCTATTGAGATTATCGAGAAGAAGGATGCGCTTAATCTTTCGGATGTTGAAGGACATATAGAATTTCAGAATGTTTCGTTTAGTTATGAGTCGGCCGAAGGAGCGTCGGCGGCTGGACTTACAGAAGTAACTCGACTAGGGTGGGGGGCTGACCGAACGGCTCTATTGAAAAGGGGTAAACAAACCGCAGATTCTGGCGATTCGACAACCAATGGCAGACAAGGACCAAAAATAGAAAAAAGATGGGCGTTAAGAGAAGTTAGTTTCAAAATCGCTCCCGGGCAATTAGTAGCATTAGTTGGCCCGAGCGGTGCGGGAAAGTCAACCATAACCTATATGATTCCTAGGTTATATGATCCAACAAATGGAACGGTTCTCTTAGATAATCATGATATTCTAGACCTAAGAATTAAAAATCTATCTGAAAATATTGGTATGGTCACTCAGGATACGTATCTTTTTTATGACACCATCAGGGCCAACTTGCTGTATGCCAGAGATGGAGCCACTGATGAAGAGATTGTTGCGGCAGCTAAAGCAGCCAACATTCATGACTTTATTGTCGGTTTAACCGATGGCTATGATACGGTTGTTGGGGAGCGAGGTTATCGGCTAAGTGGGGGCGAAAGGCAACGAATAGCTATTGCGCGTGTCATCTTGAAAGATCCGAAAATCCTTGTTCTTGATGAGGCAACCTCCCATCTCGATTCATTGTCAGAAGCGCTAATTCAGCAAGCGTTACAAAGGGTCATGAAAGGCCGAACGAGTCTTGTAATAGCTCACCGGCTATCAACCATCCTGGCGGCCGATCAGATTTTGGTGATGGAAGAAGGCCGCTTAGTTGAATCTGGTACCCATCAAGAATTAGTAGATAGGGGCGGATTGTATCGGTCACTGTACGAGACGCAGTTCCGGTTGTCTGAAGAACCAACAAGCGACCAGGCTACTGTGAATTAGGTTTCGAGTTCGGAATCTTGTGTACTTATGGCATCTTCTGGCGAGACATCAATATTATCTAGCCATTCAGCGACCACTTGAACACCAAGTACTGGGGCATAAATTCCCCTGGTGGTTGAGATATCAGAATGACCTAAGTATTCTTGAACTACTTCAATGGGCATTCCTTCGCGCAAAAGTTGTGTGGCTCGATAATGTCTAAAATCGTGGGCTGATAAACCCCCATGAAGATTCAAGGCCCGAACCGCCTTCTTAATGATATTATGGGCCGAAGTCGCGGAAAGTCTGGCATTTTTTGCGTTTCGACTATGGGCTACGAATAGGGCTGGATTGGAGTCGACTCTTTCTCGCAAATATTCACGGATGGATATTCGGGCATAGCTCCTAATAAATATTGTCCGAGGTTTACCTCCTTTACCAGTAATAGCTGCGAATTCCGCTCTACCATAATCCACGTTGCGGCGGTTTAAAGAAATAACTTCTCCCAAACGAGCGGCCGAGGAGTATAGTACGCTTACCAGAGCCCTATCTCGCAATAAGGATAATCTACGACCAAAACTGTCGTTTTCTGGCGGTAGGGCAAGTTGTTGAAAATATTCGATAATTTTTGGGATATCTTGCCTTGCTTGGTCTAGATCGACCACTGTCTCGGCCTGATTTCGCTCAACCTGCCGGCGTGTCAACTGTCTTTGCAGTTTCCCAAGCTGAATCGCTTTCGGCAGCTGATCTTGGCCATCGAGAAAATGCAAATAGCCAATAATCGAAGCAGTATAAGTAGTAACGGTTGATATAGACCGATTTGCGAGTAGCCAATTGCGAAATTTCAGAATGGTTGCCGTACTCAGGGCGTCCGGCTGCAATGGCCAACTTGCCTCCTCATCAAAGCCATCATAACCATAATGTTGAACCCAGTCAGCAAATAGACGTAAACCACTCCGGTAAGTCGTTTCTGTCTTAAAACTGTGGGCACCAGCTTCCAATAGGTACGATGCCTCGTGAAGCCAAGCTGAGGTTAATGGGGCCACTCGGCCAGACAATGGCAATTTATACTCTTTGGTCTTCCTTTGGGACATTTTCAATCCTACGATGGGTAGAAGGCGTTTCGATTGGTGACAATTATCTCAATTCTCTATTTCCTTGCTAGCAATGTTCGAGAGCAGGGGTATTATTGAAAATTTACAATCTTATAGTTAAATTAATCAACATTAGCTAAAGTATATCATTTCTCTGGTTAAATTACAATGAATGATAAAAGCCAATTATCTCAAGACTGGATGATATTGGCGTCTAAACGGCATAGTCCTACAATATGACTATGAACATTATGCTTTCAGAAGAATCAATCAGTGCTGTAATCTACGGTTATCATGGCGATCCATTCAACGTGCTAGGCCCTCACGCCGTTGAAAACGGCGTAATTATTCGAGCTTTTTTGCCCCAGGCTGTTTCTGCTGCCGTTGTTGTTGAGGCGGACAAAGCGCAGTACGAAATGGATGTGATTCATGAATCGGGGCTCTTTGGCGTCTTTATCAAAGGGGCTGACCTTCCAATCGACTACCAAATAATGCTGCAATTTGCTTCTGGAGAATCACAACTATACGAAGATCCATATAATTATCCGAATAAAATTACTGACTTTGATGAATATCTTCTCGCTGAGGGCACCCATGATCGAATCTACGACAGTTTAGGTGCCCATGAAACGGAAATTAATGGCCGGGCTGGCGTACAATTCGTCGTTTGGGCACCAGCCGCCCTGAGAGTCAGCGTCGTGGGCCCTTTCAATGATTGGGATGGTAGGCGTCACGTCATGCGATTTCATCATAATAGTGGAATTTGGGATTTGTTTGTACCTGGACTTTCACAAGGTCACCTCTACAAGTATGAAGTTAAAACACGACAGTTTGATTACACAGTGTTAAAGACCGATCCAGTTGGCTTTTTTACCGAATTGAGGCCTAAAAACGCTTCTATTGTCTGGAACCTTGATAATTTTCAGTGGAAAGATCAACAATGGATGCAAGAAAGGAAAGATACAAACAAACTAAATAGTCCTATGAACGTTTACGAGGTTCATTTAGGCTCCTGGCGAAGAAAAGCAAACAATGAGTGGCTAACTTACCAAGAATTGAGCCAGGAGTTAATTCCCTACGTCAAAAGAATGGGCTATACGCATATAGAACTAATGCCAATATCAGAGTATCCGTATGACGGTTCTTGGGGTTATCAAGTTACTGGCTATTTCGCCACAACCAGCCGTTACGGAACGCCCGATGACTTCATGTCATTCGTCGATGCTTGTCACCAAGCTGGCATCGGAGTGATCCTCGACTGGGTTCCTGCTCATTTCCCGCGGGATGCTCATGGCCTTGCCTACTTTGACGGCACATTTTTATTTGAGCATCAAGATCCACGCCAAGGTGAGCATCCAGATTGGGGCACCCTGATATTTAATTACGGCCGAAACGAAGTTCGCCAATTTCTAGTAAGCAATGCTCTATTTTGGCTAGACAAGTATCACATCGATGGATTACGTGTTGATGCGGTCGCCTCGATGTTATATCTCGATTTTTCCAGAGAAGAAGGTCAATGGATACCTAATCGTTATGGTGGCCGGGAAAACCTAGAAGCCTTGGACTTTATTCGCCATTTTAATGACAGAGTTCACGCTAGCTTTCCCGATGTACTAACTATCGCCGAAGAATCAACAGCATGGGGTGGCGTTACCAAACCTACTACAGAAAATGGTCTCGGCTTTGATTTCAAGTGGAATATGGGTTGGATGCACGACACTTTGCAATACATAGGAAATGAGCCAATCCATAGGTCATTTCATCATGGTACCTTGACTTTTTCGCTTCTCTACGCCTTTTCTGAACGTTTCCTTCTAGCGTTTTCTCATGATGAGGTCGTTCACCTGAAAAAAAGTATGTTAGATAAGATGCCGGGAGATGTTTGGCAGAAATTTGCCAATCTCCGTGCCTTGTATGCCTATCAAACCGCCCACCCTGGCAAGAAAATGTTGTTTATGGGGGGAGAGTTTGGTCAATGGCGGGAATGGTCAGAGGAAAGAAGCCTGGACTGGCATTTGCTAGATGAAGATGATAAGCACGTTAGATTGCAGGAATTTGTCAAAAGATTAAATCAAACCTATCTCAAGGAGGTTGCACTATACGAAGAAGATTACTCCTGGGATGGTTTTGATTGGCTCGATTTACATGATGCGCAACGCAGCATTCTAGCCTTTTCAAGAATTGCACCCTCCACTGGTGAAACGATATACGTGGCCTGCAACTTCACCCCTGTGCCACGAGAAAATTACCGGATTGGGGTATCCGAGCTTGGGGAATACAAAGAGATATTAAATAGCGACGATCAGAAGTTTGGAGGCAGTGGTTTGATTAACGTCAATATTACAGCCAGCGATTATCCATGGCATGATCGGCCCTACTCTCTTGAATTCACTTTACCGCCACTTGCGGTCATCTATTTGAAGAAAAAAACTTGATCCGATTTTTAACTTTTGGGATTTGGAAGGAATAAGTAAATTATTTTCATTCCCGGTTGGACCCAATATTCGCTTTGTGATACTATACGCCGTTCTCACGTCCAATTGTGGACACGGGTTACGTGTGTCTAAATTTCTAGAAATTGGATATCTTAGTCTAAGGTGAGATGGAGGATAAATAGAGTTGGCAAACATAGCATCAGCAAAAAAGAGAATTAGAAGTTCCGCGAGAAGAAGAGAACGAAATCGCGTGTATCGTTCGGCGGCTCGTACTTATATCAAGAATACACGCCAATTAATCGAATCAGGCGACGTTGAAGGTGCGGAAGAAATGTCGCGCCTGGCTATCAGCACATTGGACAAGGCAGCGAGAAAGGGAGTTGTTCATCCTCGGAACGCTGCCAGGCGAAAAAGTCGATTAATGAAGGCTCTTTCGCGAGCTAAACAAGATCAATAGTTTCAAATTATTTGAACAATTCAAGTTAACACCACCAGGAATGGTGGTGTTTTTTGTGTCATCACAATATGAATCAACTTTTGGATTCAGCTTCAGCTAGGGGGATTTCAAAAACATATCCGATTCCACGCACTGTTCGCAAGAGTTTGGGTTTGGCAGGATTATCTTCAATAACCTCGCGTACCCAACGAATATGTACGTCCAAAGTTCTTGTATCGCCAAAATAGTTCGTTTGCCAAACTAATTCCATTAGCCTCTGACGACTCAAAACTTCACCGGGATTGCTCAGAAACTGCAATAATAATTCTGCCAGTTTTGGGGTAAGTCTTTTTTCTCCTCGGCCTGATACATCTACCGAACGTTTTGATAAGAAAAAAGTGAGGTCCCCCGCTCTAATGATTTCCTCAGTAAGGTAGTTCGCAGGTAATAAGGTGCGGATTCGATTCATCAGTTTTCTTGACGTAAAAGGCTGAACCAAATAGATGTCGGCTCCAGCTTGATGATCAAGAGGTTGTCCTTGTTTTCGACAGTGAATTATTGGTGTATCACCCAAGGCGTTGCGAAGACGACGGCAAGTTCTAATGCCACTGGAACGCATTGTAACAGCGTTCACAACAACAATGTTGACTTCATTTTCTATGGCCCATTCAAGTGCTTTTGCCGCAGTACGGGCAACATACAACTGTAAATCGGTCTTTTCAAGAGCTGGTGAGAGCGAAGCATCCCCGCCCGATCCACCTTCAACCAACAATACAGTCGCCGCAGTCATACCAATACTTTTCTCCTGACCCAATCTCCCGTTTCCATTATAAGTGGTTTAATTCGATCGGCAAAGTTAGATTATGTCTGCACTCTTCAGAGAGACTAGTACCAAATTGCAGCATACTAATCCCTTCGTCCTAGCGAATGATTTCAGCCAATAAGATTCCCACTCTGTTGACACTAAATTTGCCAATGCTTATAATTTGATTCAATAAATGCGAGTGTAGTTCAGTGGTAGAACGTCAGCTTCCCAAGCTGAATGTCACGGGTTCGAGTCCCGTCACTCGCTCTGAAAATGGTTAATCCAGCGTTATAATCCTGTTGAATTGCTGGATGAAAAATCTTGGACGAATCGATTAGCCAATCCTGTCTTATCTGTGTAGACAGTAGGCCCGTCAGGGCCTTTTTTCTTTTGTGAACTCGATTCCCCTGCTTGAATTGCCATAATCAATTTAGGAGACCATTATGAACAAGGAAGTTAAATCAACGCCATCTTCAAATGAAATCTTTACTCGCGCCTCGTTCTGGGATGATATTCCGGACGAGAAGTGGATGGATTGGCGTTGGCAGATGAGCAATCGGCTAAACACAATCGAAGATCTTGAGCAGGTTTTGGCGCTTTCAGAATCGGAACGCAAGGCCCTAGAAACTTCCGGATTATTTAGAGTTGATATTACCCCCTATTTCGCCAGCTTAATAGACCCAATTGATCCAAATGGACCTATTCGCAGGCAAGTTATTCCTACACACCACGAAATGGTTCCCTTCAAGTCAATGATGGAGGATTCCTTGGCCGAGGACAAACACTCTCCTGTTCCCGGCCTAGTGCATAGATATCCTGATCGAGTTCTAATGCTTGTAACAACTCAGT
>JBFFVR010000053.1:0-8430 GCA_041570685.1 Promineifilaceae bacterium (SeqCode) | reverse complement strand
TTGGTATATTGGGATTATCTAGTTTTTCAGCTAATGGCTGGCCATCATGAAGCGGTCGTGTATGATCGCAAACCAGACCAGCAAGACCGAAAAAAACCATCGATATTTGAACAACCGCCGGCTTCTATCTATGATATTCTTTCGGCGCAGAACGTCCGATATGTTGCCTTGAGAAATCCTGAATTGAAGATGAAGGTCCTGGAGACAGAGTTTTTATCCGCCCAGCAGGATCTAGGCCGCTGGACCATTTACGAGTTCGAACCCTAATCGTATCCTTTTCGTCTCAACAGGAATCAACGCTGATCTCCTGAAGTCAAGCTCGCGCTATACTTCCAAAAGAGCCCGCTATCTTGCGCTGGGAATAGTTATTAATAGATATTCTAACCGTTGACAAAACGAGGCGAAAATGTTGCCAACTCCCCAATCATATCTTCGATGGAAGGAGGCATTAGATAACCAGCTGCCTGCCATAATTCGTTATTTAACTTTTCGTCGGCCGTGCTTAATGTTCGATTTATCGCTTGTGTAGCTTCGACAGGTTTAATGGCTATGTCTTGACGATCGAAATACTGGCCAAAAAGCTTGAGCAATTCATATTTGTCGATGATATCAGCGGGGATAACATGGTGAAGGTTGGGCATCACAACATTATCAAGGACTATGCCTTGACATAATCTGGCAAACTGCAAAGTTGTGACGCCATTCCAAATATGATTCGTAAAACCATTGACGGTCGTATTCTCGCCCTGTTTAAGAAACCAGGCTAATAAAAAGGCATTTGCTACCGGTTCTGGGCCAATAATTGAACAGCGCAAATGGTGGAAACTAGCGGCTCCAACTTCACCGAGGCTCTTGGTTTTTCCATACACATCGAGCGCGTCATGTTTGTGGGATTCCAGGTACTTGACTTCTGAACCAGAATAGACGCAATCGGTGGCAATTTGTAGCACCCGTAAATCATATCTTTCCGCCCAAGCGTTCAACCTGTATGGGAAAACGGAATTAATTTGGATCGCCCGGTTTACTTCAGGCGGATTATTTTCATTGATATATGGCTTTGTAATTCCAATGGCATTTATTATCCATTCCTGGTACTCGATGGTCGCTGGGGGATCGCTGTCCATAACGTCGTAAAGATGCCAATTCACGTGAGGATAACGCTTCTTGGAAGTCGCTAAAAATTCATCCTTGCGAACAGTTGCCGTGATTTGAAGTCGTGTATCACGGCTTAGAACATCGGTAACCATTGCACCTAACATGCCAGATGCGCCAAGAATCATCACTGGGATCTTCAATCTAGCGCTCCTCCACTTGCCAGATATCCCAATAACGCGCTGGATAACGCCAATCATCATCAAGGCTATCTTCTAAAGATGAACTCGAGAAAAACATTAATAACGTGTCGTTTGTCAATGACATGAATCCATTGGCATAGCCAGCAGGAATATATAGAATCGCCGGCTTTTCTGCTGATAACACGAATCTCTGGATTTGGCAGTCAGCTGACGGCATTTCCCAATCATCAATTTCCACAGTACCTATGACCGCGGCTCCTTGTAACACTGTTACATATTTCTCTTCTTTTTTATGGGCATGCCAGGCCCGCACAGTTCCAGCTTGATGATTGCTTACCGCATAGAATCGTTTGACTTGGTCAAAATTGAAGTCGTTTACGAACTGAACTTTGCCGCGATCATCTACTGCCATACCCCCCTGAACTATGTGCGGTACTCCCGGACTAACGCTGTTATGATTATTCACGGGCTAATCTTAAGTGGGTGTTAAAAAGGGAAAGATAAGTCTGATTAGTGTAACGCGGATTCTCAACATCTTTGAGCCGTCTCGAGTCCATAAGTGATTTGATCTCCTCGATGCCGTTGTCGATTGAATATTTAGGGTCAAAGGCCAAATCGATATGGGCTTTATCACTGCTCACCCGATAGTTGCGGGTATCCTGAAATTTCATCTCCGTTTGCTCAATCACTAGATCTGGGAAATGGTTTCGAATTTGATAGGCCAAGTCTATAATGCGTACATTTTGTTTATGTAAATTGTAGATACCTGTAACACTCGTATCGATATTGTCAACAATGGCCTGGGCTGCATCGCGGACATGCAAAAGCGGCCGAAATTGTTCGCCCCCGTAGACAGTTACCTGTCCGAATCGATGAGCCCGCACTGTTAAGATATTCACCACAAGATCGAGCCGAATCCGCGAGAAAAGATCGCCGACCCCAAATAGCGTGCCTAACCGGAAGATTATCGCATTTTTACTTTCCAGGTAGCGTTCGCTCTCAAGCTTAGTGGCCGCGTAAATCGACAGCGGGCTTAACTCAGAATCCTCCGTTAGCGTTCCCAGTTGGGCTCCGTAAACTGAACAAGTAGATAGGAATAGAATCCGACCATCGAAATTCCCAGTCAGAAACTTTACAGATTCCTGATTTATTTCAAGCGTTACGTCTGGATTCAAGTTACATGCCGGGTCCCCAACTAACGCAGCGAGCCAAATTACAACGTCAGCCCAATCCAAATGCGGCTTTAATTGATTGCTATCTCGCACATCACAATAAACAAACTGTACCGGTTTTCGATATACCTCTTCATAGAGCAAAGAATCTAAAACACGAACATCGTGCTCACCGTCCATCAGCAGATCAGTAACAGCCCCACCAACGTACCCAGCGCCACCGACAACTAAAATTTTCATTCGTTCTTCAATCTCACATTCACAATTAACTCTTTCAAAACCAAGTCTTTAAATATACCGTATATCGACCACCCAGACATCCGATCTCATTCTCGCAGGTAGAATGTTGAGGTGCTTTTATTTACGAAACCAATTAAATAACGAAAGGCATCTTTAGGGATGCTTTTCGGTCGGAAGGGGCGTCTTTGTTGCTAAATATTCTTCTAGGGTAGGGGGTGAAGGACAGCTGCCTAAATAATCACCGACAGCCGGCGAACATTAATTCATAGCCCCCTCATAAGGAGCCTTAAGCCCTGACCTTCACTTGGAATTGCCAGACATGTTATCAGGGTCGAAATAGTTATTAAGAGGTTGGAATTTGGGTGATTACCTGCCCAAGATCAAGAACTTGGCCTGAAGTCACATTGATAGTTCTTGGGGTACCATCTTCATTCAGGATGGGAAATTGAGTAAAACCAAGATCAACCACTAGCCCGTACTCGCCAGGTTCCACGGCATGAAAAACAAAGATTCCAGTGTCGAACAACTCGGCCGAAGATGAATCGCCTCCCGTACGTATGTAGGCTGGCTCTCCACTATCAGTAAATAAGACCTTTCCAAGCAAGAACTTCAGGGGTATAAGAGGAATATAGCCTAAGCCTGGTTCTTCCTGAAGTAAAACGCCTCCAATAACAGCTGATTCAGCGCTTGCTTCAGGAAGTTGTCTTTCTGGGTTGGGCGGCTCAGCAAGATAATTTCCGTTATTTTGACTAGCATCTGACTCGGGGTAACCTTGCGGTAAGGTCGCAGTCATCAAAGGACTAGGATAAGCTCCATCTTCAGATGGTTGGTTTGTTGGGGAAATAGCGACGGTAATTTCTGGTGGTTCAACCGTTACCCCCTCGGTCTGACAGCCGATTAGAAGTATGGTTAAGAAGGTTAATAAAGTTAAGTGTAAAATCTTCTTGTTCCACAAGTGAACAAACATCTATCTCCCTCGTTTCTCAATGAATACAGGCGACAAAAAGACGAGAGCCAAACTTTGGCCCTCGTCTTTTGGATTGTAACGTTGTCGATTTAGTATCGATCTGTTAGTTGTTGATTGCCTCGTAGGTCAAAGTAGTGTCACTGTTAGATGCACTAGGTGACGTATTGGCTTGATTAACAACACCAACGATCGGAACGCTTCCAGTGGATGTGCAAGTTGCACTTCCTACATAGCCGCCACCGGTATTGGCAGGGAAGCCACTATTAAGTTGGACCACGTTCATAGCCTGCCCTGAGGCTAGCGTTGCAGAATCGTCATATGATGAACTTAGGCCAGAATATTTGCAGGTAACCGTAGTTGACTGGGATGCGTCTACATTCAAAATGTTATACCCAGTCCAGATACTATAAGCATCCATGATGATTGGCATTGTGACGCCGGACGTCGCGGTTGACGCATCAAAGGAATTATAGGCACTGCCTTTCTTGGCGAAGTCTGTCTGGTTAATGACAGCGACCAAATCTTGATCTGTCGAGTTGCCCGTTACATTGGCAGAGCCGTTAAAGAATTCACCAAAGACGCAATCACTCGTTGTCGAACCACTCAAGGAAAAGGCATATAGCATGAAGATTTCAGCGCCTGCAGGCTGTACCGTTTTTGTCTCGGTACAAGCAGTTCCGTTGCCAGGACCAACAGGAGTATAAGAAACAACTACTTCTGTCGCCGTAGTTCCCTGATTTTGAATCTGGACACCGGTGTGGAAGCCAAAGTTATTGGCGGCAACCAGAGGCATTACAGGACTCTTGCTGCCTACAGTAAAGCCATTGTAAGCGAACAAACCACCTGGCGCGTTTTGAATACCGCTGGCCGCGATTGTGCCGCCACTGGCGGCGGTTACAGTTGCAGCTCCAACATAGCCTGATGGCAAGCAGGTATTAACCGCTTGATCAAAAGTATGGGCCGCATTTGGCTTGATCGTAGCTACTTCATCACAACTCGGTTGATCCGAATAGCTAACCGTCACTGTCGTATCCGCAGATCCTGTATTCTGAACATTAAACCAAGTGTTAATACCGAAATTGGCCTTGTTAATAATTGGCATCGAAACGACCTGGCTGCCGCTAGAAAAGCCATTATAACTTGAACCATTAACATCATCGCCCAAGACATTTACGACCGCAGCGACATTTTGGTCAGAGGAGATAACAACTGAACCTGAAAATCCTGCAGCGACCGGCAGCGGGAAATAAGAATTTGAACTACTTGCTGCGATTGAGTCACTGATGGAATCCGCCTCGGTCCCATCCGGGTTATAAAAAACGATTACCACATTCGCCGCATCAGATGAGCTCAGATTCTGGATCTGAAAACCACTGCTATAGCTAACTGATTGGGCGAAGCTGCTGCTCGGTATGAGTAACACCATCACCAATAATACTAATGCAATTATTGCAATCTTTACTTTCATAATAATCCTCCATAAACCAATTCGGATAATCTTCTACTTCTATTATAGATATTAACGATCGAATCAGGATAAATCAATAATCCATTCGGGTTAATATCGGGTGAATCAACGCGATAAAGGGGGTTATTTGATTAATTATTCACTAGCTACGCCAATAGCTACGCCAAGATAATTTACAATCTAAAGGAGAGCAAAGCACTAAGTAATTCTCCAGAAAGCCAAAGCAAGCGAACAGCGACTGCGATAATAAGTGCTAGTGGCAAGGGCAGAATCGTACTGAGTAGCAAGACCAACGATAATTCCCTCAAGCCAAATACAGATATCGTTATGAACCCGACCAAAGATATTGTCCCCGCTAAAGACCAGATGCCAATTACCATAACCAATTCACCGGCCGGCAATTCTGTAAACACCCTTATCAGGCTGTATAGCACTAATCCCCCAAGCAACCACGTACCCAAGTACATGCCAAGCCAGATAGAGGTATCGCTCAACTTCGGCTCAATAAAAGGTTCTTCCCGAGTTATTCGTTTCCATAGCGCCTGAAATACTTTTGGATGAACTAGCAATAAGCCAATTGGCAGCAAAATGGCCAACCAAAGAACCTGGTTAGTTATTTGACTGCTATCATGGCGACTAAACCAAAAAGGTATCGTTACCAAGGAAACCAGCCCCCCGCTGACGATAAAAAAAATCATTTCTAAAGCGCTAAGCATTGAAGTTGTTCGCTTCGTTATCCCTAGCTCCTCATACATAACGGCCCTACTGGCAACATACCAGAAGGAGCCAGGAATTCGTCGGGCTAGGTTGCTCTGTAGTGATATCTTTGTATTTATCTTGAAGTTATTAAAACCACCGTACTTGGAAACCAGCAAATGCCAGGCGTATAAGGACAAGCCGAAATCCAGCAAGAAAAACAAAAGGGCATACCCGATCCAGATTGGCTCAAACGTCCACTCTTGACTGGTGAACAACTCCCAATTTCCGATGATAATCCGAGCGATTACCAACAACGAAACCAGGACCATTACAATTGTTAGTAACGTTCGGCGCCACCCGGTGGTAACGTATTTGGCGATTTCCTTAACCCGATTAATCATTCTTTTGGAGGTATATTTGAATGTCAATTCGTCCTCACCTGATTGTGGGTTATTTAATCGCTCTTGCCAGGATCACCATATCATCATTCATGATGATTTGCTGGCCTGCCCGAATCAACAATTTTCGATGATTGATAGTTTTGCCACGGTAATGAATCTGCCAATTCCTTAACGGCTTAATATGACTCGAGACGGGTTTGTAGATGCCAATGACCATTGCTCGAAGGATTATTGTCCGGAAAAATTGGATAATCCAATTGGCGAATTCAGCTTTTTTTGATCCATCGATTGTGTGAATTCCAGAACTGTGGAGCAGCTCAAAGCCATTTTCGGTTAATAGCTTACTTAAAGTATTCCGGTCAAAATATGTTAGATGACCGATTGGATTTAAATATCGCCATTTCTTTCCATAAATACGGGCAAAAGGATTACCAATATCGTGTGTGCTGATGACGGCCATGCCCCTTGGTTTAAGCAAACGATACATTTCGGAAACTAAAAGACGGGGATCCGGGTGATGCTCAATTACGTCGAAAGAAGTTATAAAATCAAACGTATTTTTTTGGAACGGGAGATCTTCGATTTCTGATTCATAAATTTTGAGGCCAAGAATATTGCGGCAATAATCGACGAAAATTGGAGATATTTCCTGACCAACAACATCATAGCCAAGCTGTTTAGCCTCCACGAGGAAAGAACCGGCGCCACAGCCTACATCTAACAAATATCCAGGATTATCAAACCGAAGCATCGCTTTCAAAAACCGCTGCCATGTAGGGCGCTGCAGATCGGCATTGTCGATGAACCAATCCTGGACGTAGTTGTAATCGAAATCATTTTCATATCGGTAATAAGCTGTCAAGGCTTCTTTATCTGGTCGCGGATTCGTATAGACTAGATTACACGTTTCACATTGGACAATGTCCCATTCATCGCGCCAAAATACACCCTTCTGATCTTCACGAACTGGCAAGGTGTAACGGATTTTGGTCTCGTTGGAACCGCACAAGTTGCAGCAAACAGATTGTTTACCTTTGAACTCTGCGTCGTCAACCAGATTCGAATCGATCTCAACCATTTATGTCAACTTCTCCAGCGATACTATCGAGTGTATGTGGCGAAGGCACACATATTTGTAGTCTGGTTAAAGTATTCGGCCGTCCGATAAATAGGCCAGGTAAGTAACCTAAGCGGCAGATTGTACGCCATCATGGTCCTACGAATGCAATCCTCGGGGTCCTGAAAACGGGCTGAGCACCAATATTGTATGCTGAGCAACGTGACCCGCAGCCGCCCACTAAAGCTCTTGACCTTGACCTTTCCAAAACCATATTCCTTTAAATACGCCTGGAGAACCGCCGGGCTGTAGATGTACGTGTGACGCGGCCGATCCCATCCAGCCCAATATTGGCCGAACATTTTCGCTTCTAAGCTAGTCGGATTTGGGGTTGCAATAACTAATAAGCCACCCGGTTTGATCACCGTTTGTATTTTCTCCAGAGTCGCTCTTGGATCCAGTACATGCTCAAATACGTCCCAAAAAGTAACGACATCGAAGGACTGATTCCCTAACTTGGCTGTTTCAACCGTGCCAGTGTGAATCTCAAGTTCGTGTTTTTTACGGGCATACTCAGCGATTGAAGGGTTAGGTTCAACTCCTGTGACTGCCCAACCATAGGCTTTCATCGCTGCCAAGAAATCGCCTGTGGCACAGCCGATATCGAGCAACCGGCCAGGCAATGGCTTTCGAGCGATGATCTGACGACTCCGGCGTCTCATCCCATGGGTAAAATCAGCCTGCCTTAAGATTGATCCGCCGGCCTCCGTATCCTGGTTGTATAGCTCGTAGTTATCTTCCGGATAATATGCGGCCAGCTCGTCCAGATCCAGTTGTGGGTTCTGATAGATCAAGTCACACTGACGGCAACGTACAAGAGAATGGTTCCCATGTTTTCGAAGATATAAATCGGGCCCATTATTTATGGGTTCTGGGTCATCCGCGCCGCAGAAATTACAGACGATGTGCTTCATTTTCCGTATTCGTCGTCCCGTTTCGTGCAAATAAAGACAAAACAAAAGGCAAGGTTCATGGGCACCAGCGGAGCCAGAAGCAAACGCAGAACTTCTTTCGGTTGTCGAATCAGTGCCTTAAAATCCGACCAAGTGCGTGGCCGAACCCGATCATATT
>JBFFVR010000052.1:0-8522 GCA_041570685.1 Promineifilaceae bacterium (SeqCode) | reverse complement strand
TCACTTCGGTTTTCTACGATCAATATAGTCGAAAGGATTGACTTGAGAGCTTCGCTCTTTTCTGACAAGGTAACCAGATCACTTGCCCAGCCAATCACGCCTGCAATTTCGGGAATCCTTGGAGGATGCTGATGGCGAATACGCTCGGAAATTAACAGAATTAATCTCCGTTCTGGTTCCGTGTCTAATTGTCGTAAGCTTGTTTCGTTACGTATGATCAGTGCTTCCAGGTGATATCCGAGTGCGGCTTCTATGGCTACCTGGAATCTTGCTGGAATCTTGATCTGATCAAGTAGCTTTGGCGCTTTAGCTAATTTCTCTGGCAGGCGTGAGTTATCCCCCCGCATTTGTCCTAGAAGATCACGTCTCGCAACTATGGTTGAAACCAATTCTCTGATTTCATTTAATTCAGCTTCTAGGCCGTTAATGGCATTCTCCAATTGCAGCCGCATGTTATTTAATGATTCGAGTTGTTCCCTTACTTGATGTCGCTCGCCTTCTCGTTTGGCGATCTCCGTCGTCTTTGCGGTCAACCTTGCTAACGTATTCTGTAAATCGCTTTGGGCCGTGATTAATTCATTCTCGTCTTGATTCGTCTCCCCTAACTCATTTTGCTGTTGTCGCAATCCTTCGAGGCGTCCTTTACTTTTAGCCAAGCTGTCCAACGTTTGACGCAATTCTTTCTGCAGTCGTTTAACCTCACTTTCTTGGGCTGTTATTTGCTGTCGCTGGGTTTTTGTCTTCTGATCCAGAAAATTTAATTTCTCCTGTTCGGTGTCTACCTTTTCCTGAGCTGCCTTCATCTCTAATGTAGATTTCTCAAGTTCTTGATTTGCATTTTCTAGCTGCAATTCCAAACTTGGCAATTCGTCACTGATTTCGGCAGCTTGCCTTTCTAGGGCACTCTTTCTCTCCTTTAATACAGCTACTGTTCGTCTAAGGGCTTCCAACTCGTCACGCTGCGTCTCGCGATCTGACTCAAGCTTCTGGAGTGATTCTGATAATTTAGATACTTGCTCCCTCTTTCTCTGTAGATCTTCATGCAAGTGCAATTGCTCTTTCCGTGATCTTTCCCAGGCGATTTGGGCATCCTGATTAGCAGTCCTTCTATCTCTTAGTTCACCTGTCGCTTGCCTCCAGCGATATCCATACCAGATTCGGAGATGATATCGCAAATCTGCGCCAACTTGCTCATAATTACTAGCTCGCTTTGCTTGTCGCCTGAGGCTGGTCAGGCGTGGTTTAATTTCGGATACGATGTCATGCAGACGTTCAAGATTATGGTCGGTTTCTTGCAAGCGACGCAGTGTTTCTGCCCTTCTGGTTTTATACGCACTGATGCCAGCCGCCTCTTCAAAGAGCATTCGTCGCTCGTCTGCTCGAAGAGATAGGGCTTGATCTACCAGGCCCTGACCAATAATCGTGTAAGTACGCCGAGCAAGACCACTCGATGCCAATAATTCAGAAACATCACGCAATCGAACCTTGTTTCCGTTGAGCAAATACTCATTCTCTCCCGATCGGTATGCACGTCGGCAAATCTCGATTTCGCTGTAGTCAATCGGTAGCCACCCCTCACTATTGTCTAGTGTTAATATCGCCTGGGCCATACCGGCCCGAGGCCGTTTCTGGCTACCAGCAAATATCATGTCGGCAGTCTTCTTTCCTCGAAGCGTGCTATAACTCTGTTCACCTAATACCCAACGTATGGCGTCAGCGATATTACTTTTACCGCTTCCATTTGGTCCAATGACAGCCGTAATCCCCTCGCCAAATTCAAATGAAGTTTTACTGGCGAACGTTTTATAACCATGCAAAGATAGTCTTTTAAGTCTCATAAGAAGCACGAAATCTACTGCAGCGTAACAGTAACATCAAATTCAAATAATCGCTGGTCTGCAGGCAACGAGAGAAATCAGATCACTTGGCAAAGATATCCTTTTAGATAGGCTGATTCAGGAAAGGACAATAATATTGGATGATCTGAAGCCTGCCCGAGCTGCTGAATTATCTGCACATCTCGAGCAGCATCGATACTGGCACCAAACAACACTTTCTGAAATAAACTGACCGAAATATGGCCTGAACAAGAGAAGGTGGCTAAGAAGCCGCCTCCTTTTAGAAGCTGCAAAGCTATCATATTTAGATCTTTGTAGCCACGACATGCGGCATCCACATCACTTCGGCTATGGGCGAATTTTGGAGGATCCATGATAATAAAATCGAACTGCATGTTCTCCTCTCTGAATTGGCGGAGCACCTGGAATGCATCACCCTGAAAAAATTCCTCAGATGGTCGATTATAGCCGTTTAATACGAGATTCGATCTGCATAGATCCAACATCTGGCTGGAACTCTCGACATTAACCACACTTTTTGCACCGGCATTTAGTGCGTTGACTGTGTAACCGCCAGTGTATGAAAACACATTCAAGATGTCTCGCTGGGCCATATACTTATTCTGACAGACGATTTCTCGATTCTCCCTCTGATCCAAATAAAGGCCAGTCTTATGCCCGCGGTATAGATCAACATACAGATCAATACCATTTTCTTTAATTATAAGAAGCTCAGGTGGTTCTTTACCCCTTCTCACACCAACTACCTTCGACAAACCCTCTTGCTTGCGAATCCGACTATCTGATCGCTCGATTATCCCAATCGGTTCAACCAGTTCCTCTAGGATATCAAACAATTCATCTTTTCTTCGATCGATTCCTAAGCTAAGGCATTGAACAACGAGATATCCAGCATAATCATCAATGACCAAACCTGGCAATAAATCGGCTTCCCCGTTTACAAGTCGAAATGCATTGGTTTTGATATCTAATTGTAGTCTTTCTCGAAGGGAAAACGCCCGATATAAACGTTGTTTCCAGAAGGTTCTATCGATCCTCTCAGATTGCCTCCATGAAATGATACGGCCAGCAATTTGGGATTTCGAATTATAATAGGCGAGGGCTAGCCACTGACCTTTATGGTCGACTATATTTACCAGATCCCCATCATCCAGATTTGAATCGCTAAGATTGTCTATCGCCCCAGAAAAGATCCATGGATGCCGATTTATGACTGGCTTCTCCCGTCCAGGTTTCAGACGCAAATTTACGCTGGCAAACTCCATGACGCCTATATGGTACGGTGGCCTTTTTCTCCACCCGGCGTGCCCACCAGTAATTCTAGTGCATGAGGTAGAACCGGAAGAATTATCTCCAAATTTTCTTTAACAGCTTTTGGACTTCCAGGCAAATTAATAATGAGTGTTGAGCCGCGAATACCAGCGACGGCCCTGGATAACATTGCATGTCGCGTTATCTTCAAACTTTCATAACGCATGGCTTCGGCAATGCCGGGCGCTGATCGCTCGATGACTTGCAGTGTTGCTTCAGGCGTAACATCTCTAGGTGCAAAACCTGTTCCACCGGTCGTGAGTATTAGGCTCAGTTGCTCATTGCTCCATTCCATGAGCTGGGCCGCAATTTCTTCTAAATTGTCATGAATTGTATGTTCGTGGGTAATTCGCCACTTGGTTCGATTAGAGAAGATTTGTCGAATTAGCGGGCCACTTTTATCTACATATTCTCCGGTACTAGCGCGATCACTGATCGTCAATATTCCTAGATCGAAGGTCATATATCATCCGTCTTTTTCTACGAGATTCATCCAATCTTCGTTTAATCCGCTGTCTGTTACCCCAAAATATACGTGAACCCCCTCATCATCTCTCATGGCGAGATCATACCAGACGTAATTTTTGCGGCGTCTTTCATGAACAATGGCTATATTGCCTTGCCAGTTAATCTCATCAAGTACGGGGCGACCAGCCTCTATCTGAGTAATCGCATAGTGCCATAATTTACGAGCAGATGTACGAGTCACATTCTTGATTAAATTATCGTTTCTAAGGTCTCGCACCGTGTGGTACATAGTTCCGTTGCGATCCTCGCTGCTAACGATCTCAACCCCAGTTCGCGGTGAAGTTGGAGATTGATCGCGATCGCTTTTCGGCACACCGGATTCAATCTGAGACAACCCCTCTTCTTGTCGATCTTCACTAAGAATCGATGAACTTGAACTAGTATCGGGTTCTCCCAAGACCCTCCTTTCAACGAGTCGTACAATTTCATCTCTGACAGCCAGAGTAGTGTCAGTCTCATCGCGAACATAGAAGCGATTATCATCAATTGCATAGGGAAGGTCGCGCCCCGGAGGAACCACGATGCGAACAACGGTTTTCTCTTGCGATACAAGGCTATCAATATTGACTTTCGGATCCGGACTTAATCGCCGTGTCACTGAGTTGTATAGGTAGTCGATTGATTTCTTAGGTTCTCGAACACCTTGAATGGGCTCTTTTGGCTCATCAGAAAGACCAATATAAATGGTTCCACCATTTGTATTGGCCATGGCACATATATCTTCAAGTATCCTGTTTAAATGGCCGCCTCTCTGGGCCATACTCTTATGGAACGACTGTACCAGTGATGAACCTTCCTCTCTGGCGACAAGCACGAAATCTTGTGGCCGTGCCGGTCCCCGATAAGGTCTGGATAGCGAAAAGTCCGTGCCCCTCAGAACGGCTGCTAAGGCGTCGAACGTCACTTCTTCCAATAAAACTTCTGTGATGCGATCGCCTACTCCAAGTTTCTTGGAACCCGAACCTTCGCGGACAAGTCTGTGAGCATCTGAACCTTGGATGCAGCGCATTGGACGAGGATATTCCGGTTTTGATCCATTATAAAATCTTCTCGTAGTGTATCGGCCGCGTTTTTCTAGATCGGTTACTTCCAAACAATGCAAATTGGGATCTTGGGTAAATGCGATCTTGGTCTGTCCCCCAAAATCCAGGCCTCTCATGATTACGCCATTACCGGAATTCGCGTGAGCGGCTATGACAACGCCTCCCGCCTCATTTATCAATTGATAGGCGGTCAGTACATCACTAGTCGCACCGACAGTCGAACTTCCTTGATGAAGCTTGTTTAGCGGGATATTTAACGATAACAACAGGTGTTCCAGATATGTAACGGGCGTGTCGGGCGAAAAAATGCCAAGGATATGAAAGCCAAAAGTCGCCGTAAACTCAAAGCCCGGGAGAACTAATATTTTAGAAAGCAACCTGCGGTATTCGGCGAGACGTCGCACCTCATCTGCCTTGAGACGATCCAGACGTTCCAATAACTCTAATTCTTCTAACTCAGCCTGAATAGCACCGAAGCCAGCAACCGAATTGTGATCGGTGATGGCAATGATATCTAAATTCCGTGCTTCAGCTTGTCTTAAGATGTCGAGGAAAGCTACTTGTGGCTCCTGATAGTCTGAGGAAGCCGGTGTGTGCAAATGCAAATCAACTCGCCGCCATCGTCGCTGATTCGACGAGCGTTTACGGCCATTTCTTGCCAAATTTATTCTCCATTTTCCATAAGCTTATTCAATTCCTTCGACAATATATTGGGCGAATAAGGTTTAATAAGGAACCTCGATGCTCCGGCCGCTTCAGCATCAGTCATTCGTCGATCATCTCCAGAGGTCATTATTACTGGGATATCGATTGGTGCCTGGGTGCTGCCCCTGCGAACCGCTAATAGAAGATCAATGCCGTCATCACCTTGGGCAAGATTGCAGTCTATCACGAATGCGTCTACCCCGTTTTTAGTAGCATCTTGAGCTCGCTTCACATCAGGTGAAATGATTACTCTGAAACCATCCAGTTCCAGAAGTCTTCTTAAGAGTACGGTGTTCGCCCTGTCATCATCGACAAGAATTATTGTTTTCATGACATTCAGCAGCTAATCAGGGTTACCCAATGCGGCAATACCCCGTACCAATCCTATGACCGCAACCACCAATCTTAGAGCGTCGGCGGTGCCAATTTTCGGAGGAGCACCTCCTTTCTCTTCGGCGGAACGGCTCATTAAAAATCCAGCGGCTAATCCAGTGACCGCCCCAATAACCGTCGAACCAACAAGAACCTTCGTTTTCCAATTATCATCGTTTTCCAACATAAATTATCTCCGCTTTAATAGTCCGCTTAACTGGAGAAATAGACGACGAATATATGCTGCAAAGGCATGAATCGAGATAAAGGGATTCGCGATTCGTTCTGTCACCCGCTTTGTAATTAGATAAACGTCATCCAATGCCCAACTTACGCGCCACAAGAATTTTTGCGTGCCACGTACGGGGGCAATCCCTCTCCTTCTACTGCGCACCCATATTGAAAAGATAAGAAACAACAATACGCCGCTAATTATAATCAAGGGAAATACACCCATGATGACTACAGCATCCGCGATTCCAGAAATCGTAGCGTATGTTTCGTTATTTGGGGGATTGATCACAAAATATAATAATAAAACGATAATCGCCAATGAGATCAGGCTTAATAGCGTGATAGGGGTATAGACGAACAATTGATTAAATCGACGAATTTCCTTTGCCCTTTCCTCTTGTTCCAGTGTGGCTTTAGACCTGGATATTATTATTTCAGGATCAGTTATTGACATATTATCAACCCTAAAGAAATTGTACCACATTGGCAACTCGTTCACACACCTGAGAAATAGTTCCGATGCATGAGTGTGTTTGCAGCCTTTCTTTTTTGAAGGCAATCTGATCTGATTCAATTGGGTAGTTGTTGAGGTCAGCAGGGTATTCGACTGGGAAATGGATTGATAGACAATCAATCGTGTTAAAAATATGTGCTATTAAGCCAACAAGTGAGAATTATGCAACTTCCACGCTATATGATAATTCGGCAACTCCCCTTATCGTCGCAGCAACGGAACAATATTTATCCTGAGAGAGCTTTGCAGCCCTGTTTACTCGATCAACGTCTAGCTCAATTCCAAACACCAAATAGTGAACATGAATCTTCGTGAATGCATAGGGAGGATCCTTTTGCTGCTGGCTATCGATCTTTATTTCCAAACCGATCAACTTTTGTCTCTGTCGTTCCAGGATCATCACCATATCATAGGCAGTACATGAGGCGAGGCTGAGTAATAAAAGGTCGGATGGTTTTACTGCCTTCCATTCCTGCCAATCTGGATCATCGCTAGGCCACGATCCACTTACTACCACGTGGCCAAAGCTATCCCGACCAACGAACATTTGTGTTCCTTCCCCTGCCCATTTCAAAGCTACATTGCTCATAGTCTTCCTCGATATACCCTCGAGATTAGATGTTTCATGATGCCCAAAAAATCTTGATTTTGGGAATCTATACTAGGATACCAAATTAGTGTTTCGCTTTACTGCGTCGAGCAATCACCCGTAACTAAACCGTTGATTTCACCATTGTCATAGCACTGACAAAAATCAACGTTCTGAGATCTCTCATCGCTATCCCAGAAGAAATAGCGAACTGAACTTCTGATACATTCTTCTTGATCAGTATCGGATCGATTCCACTGGATTCCCAAGCCCTGACTGTCTTCCTGAACAAGAAAAATGCGCAGTGTATTTCCAAACTCAACATGCCCGCGAATGGCAACCGCAAATGCCAAGACGGGAAAACACATGATCACTGCCCATAGAATGAGGATAAGAAGATAGATTAGTCGACGGGTCATAAATATTAAACCCCGATCCCTTTAACTCTTTTAAACTGTGGAGTGACCTGACTTGTATCGTTTATTAGCCAGATGAATGCGCCATTTCTGACTCTATGGCAGCTCGATATAGTTTTGTGTACTCCTTAAGCATCCGGCGGGTACTGAATCGAGGTGTATTTGATTTGATCGACTCTCTCATAATTGCCGTCCAACCTCGGGGAACATTGTCGCGATCTCGCTCATAATATAATGGTACGACTTCGTTTTCGAGTAATTTATACAGAGCCTCGGCGTCTTTGGTATCCTGGAGAAATTCTTCGGGCTCGTCATTCTCGTCACCTATCGCCCAACCATTTGCCCCGTTGTAGCCCTCGGCCCACCAGCCATCTAATATACTTAAGTTCGGGACGCCATTCAGAGCAGCTTTTTGTCCACTCGTTCCACTTGCTTCGCGAGGGCGACGGGGTGTATTTAGCCAAACATCCACACCATGAACGAGATAACGAGCCATCTGCATATCATAATCTTCGGCAAACGCCACTCGTCCGCCAAGTTCATGATGTTTAGCAATGTTATAGATATTTTGAATCAGCATTTTGCCGGGATCATCTTCAGGATGTGCCTTACCTGCAAAAATAAGTTGAACCGGTTTGTGACTGTTAAAAAGGATCCTTCGCAGGCGATCTATATCACGAAATATTAGCATTGCCCTCTTATAGGTCGCGAATCGCCTCGCAAAACCTATTGTCAAGGCATCTGGATCTAGCAACGTTCCACTGGTCAGAATTTGCGTTGGATCACTGGTGCCGTTGATCCAGCGACGGCGTGCTCGCTCGCGAAAATAGCTTAACATCTTGTTTTTAAGATCAACATGTAATTGCCACAAAATTTCATCCGGAATATCGTTTGCCCTTTCCCAAAGTACAGGATCATCATGGCGTTCTATCCAATCTGGTCCTAAGTACT
>JBFFVR010000051.1:0-8534 GCA_041570685.1 Promineifilaceae bacterium (SeqCode) | reverse complement strand
GACGTTTCATGAGTCTGGCTGCCCATGAGCCCACATTACCAAAACCCTGTACAAAATAGCTTGCCCTTCCTAAATCAAAGTCATTATCCTCCGCCCAGCGCTCTATAAGAAAGACAACTCCCTGACCGGTTGCTTTGTCACGGCCGACGCTGCCACCAGATTCGATTGGTTTACCAGTAACGACGTGGAAATTGTTTTGGCGCTGCTGGGGTGCTTGCATCGAAAGATATGTGTCAAGAATCCAGGCCATAATCTGAGCATTGGTGTTCACATCAGGGGCAGGAATATCATATTCCGGGCCAATATTGCTACCCAAAGCGAAAGTAAATCGCCGTGTAATGCGTTCGAGATCCTCCATACCATAGTCGGCCGGATCAAATTGAATGCCACCCTTAGCGCCACCATAAGGTAGATTAGTGATCGCTGTTTTCCAGGTCATCCAAGCAGCTAGTGCTTGCACTTCATCTCGATTTACCGCGGGGTGATAGCGCAGTCCCCCCTTAAAGGGACCAAGCGTGCTGTTATGCTGAATCCGATAGCCGGTAAACATGACAATCTTACCGGTGGTCAGCTTGACGGGAAAGTTGACAACGATTTCATTGGTGGGTTTTGACAGGATTTTTCGAATGTCAGGATTGAGGCCCATGAGATCGGCCGCTTTATCAACCTGTTCAGTTACATTCTTGTAAAGGCTTGGTTTTTCAGCCATATTTTCTTTATCTCCTTAGAAACCGGTCCCTAGCTGCTCGTCGAACACGAAAATCATATTATCTGAAAATAATTTCCGTTAACGCTCATTAATTTAAGGACCAGCAAGTTTTCCAAATCAATTTTCTTCTTACTCACGAAAAGAACCTGGTCATTGAAAACCAGGTTCCATTTTGTAAACCTACAGAAAATTTACCAAAAACGTCTGATGGTAGAAATACCTCTTCAATTAAGACGAACTGAATTATAGGACAAGCATAATGGGGTTGCTAACGATTTTCTAACACCTTGCATACAGCTCTCTGATGTCATCTTAATAGACTATAAATTAGTCATAAATACACTAGTTATTAGGGCAATACTGATGAGATATCTTCCGTGACAAATCATCCCACATAACTAGTAGCCAAGTCTAAACATTATTAATTTTTGAAATAAGGTTAATCATATGAATATGAACAAGTTTACACAGAAGGCCCAGGAGGCCGTCTTACAGGCTCAATATATAGCCGAAGAAAACAATCATAGCCAAATAGAGTCCATTCATCTTCTGGCAGCTTTGGTGGCCCAGGAAGATGGTGTCGTTACTCACATAATAAATCGAATTGGGGTCAATCGTCAGTTATTCGAGCAGCTAATCGACTCACAATTAAATCGATTGCCAACAGCCTTAGGGACAACAACCCAGGTAAATGTCTCGAGAGAATTGACTAATGTGGCCCGGTCTGCTGAGCGTGAAGCATCCAAGATGAAGGACGAATTTGTCAGCACTGAACACTTGTTTTTGGCTCTGGTGGAAGTAGCTAAGGATATTCGTTCATTATCTCCTCTAGTAGAGCAAGGCATCGGCCGCGAGGATGTGCTCAAAGCGCTCAATTCTATCCGTGGAGGACAGCGAGTTACGAGCCAAAATCCTGAGACTACCTACGAAGCGTTAGCTAAGTACGGCCGCGATCTAACCCAACTCGCTCGGCTGGGAAAGTTGGATCCAGTTATCGGCAGAGATGAAGAGATCCGTCGCGTGGTGCAAGTCCTCAGTCGCCGGACCAAAAACAATCCGGTGCTCATCGGTGAAGCCGGCGTGGGTAAAACGGCTATTGCCGAAGGTCTAGCCCAGCGAATCGTTAATGGTGATGTTCCAAGCGGCATGATAGACAAGTCACTCATAGGCCTTGATTTGAGCAGCCTCGTTGCAGGAGCCAAATTTAGAGGAGAGTTCGAAGAAAGGCTGAAAGCTGTGCTTAAAGAGATTGCCGATAGTGATGGTCAAATCATCTTATTCATCGATGAATTGCATACGATGGTGGGTGCAGGCGCTGCTGAAGGTTCTATGGATGCCAGCAACATGCTCAAACCGATGCTTGCTCGAGGTGAACTTCACACGATTGGGGCGACCACCCTTGATGAGTATCGTAAGTACATCGAAAAAGACGCGGCCTTAGAACGACGATTCCAACCCGTATTAATCGACGAACCAACTGTTGAAGATACTATTTCAATTTTGCGCGGACTAAAGCAAAGGTATGAAGTCCACCATGGTGTTCGAATTCAGGACAGCGCGGTCATCGCCGCCGCCACTTTATCTCACCGCTATATTTCTGACAGACAATTGCCTGATAAAGCCATTGATTTGATTGACGAAGCCGCCAGCCACCTCAAAATGGTTATCGATTCCAAGCCAACGGACTTGGACCGGGTCGATCGCCAGATGCTTCAATTAGAAATCGAAAGAGAATCGTTGAAAAAGGAACGCGACAAAGCTTCGAAGGAACGAGTTGGCGTTATCGAAGCCGAAATCGCGGAACTGAAGGAGCAAGCCAATGCAATGAGAATCCGCTGGGATACGGAAAAGTCTGCTATCGACGAAATACGATCTACAAAATCACGAATTGATGAGGTCAATGTAGCAATCGAACAAGCTGAACGAAGGGCAGATCTCGAGGAGTCAGCTCGATTGCGCTATGGCACCATGGTTGAGTTGGAACAACAACTCCTGAAGCAAGAAACCCGGTTGACTGAATTGCAAGCGACAGGAGCAATGCTTAAAGAAGAAGTAGATAGTGAAGATATTGCTGAAATCGTATCCAAATGGACCGGTATTCCTATCAGCAAATTAATTGAAGGAGAGGTTGAAAAACTACTGAGAATGGAAGATAGACTGCACCGGCGTGTCGTTGGTCAGGACGAGGCTATCCGGGCTGTAAGTAACGCTGTTCGCCGCTCCCGGGCCGGTCTACAGGATCGACAGCGGCCGGTAGGCTCCTTCATTTTTCTTGGTCCAACCGGTGTCGGTAAGACAGAGTTAGCTCGCGCATTAGCAGAATTTCTCTTTGACGATGAAGATGCCATGATCCGAGTTGATATGAGCGAATATCAAGAACGGCACACCATCAGTCGCTTGATAGGTGCCCCTCCAGGGTATGTCGGATACGACGAAGGGGGTCAACTCACGGAAGCCGTTCGCCGGCGCCCTTATTCCGTCGTGCTGTTGGATGAAATCGAGAAGGCGCACTCTGAAGTTTTTAATACCTTACTCCAACTATTAGACGATGGGCGGTTAACTGATGGTCACGGCCGGACTGTCAATTTTCGCAATGCTGTGGTCGTTATGACCAGTAACGTAGGTAGCCAATTCTTGCTGGGAGAACAATACGATCCAACAGCAGCCATGACTGCTCTTAGGTCACAGTTTCGCCCGGAGTTTTTGAATCGAATCGACGATATTATCGTCTTCCACAGCTTAAGTAGAGAAGACTTGAAGGCAATCGTCGATATCCAATCTCAGCGTCTGCAACATATGCTGCAGGATAGACAACTAGAGTTAGAACTCACCGATGCTGCCAAATTGCAGATCGCAGAACAGGGTTACGACCCATCCTATGGGGCTCGGCCCATAAAGCGAACATTGCAGAGATTGGTAACTGACCCACTTGCCCTGGCCATACTTGAAGGTCAATTTTCAGGTGGCGATACAGTTCGAGTCGACGTGAATGGCCAAGGCCTGACGTTTGAAAAGGTTTTACAAAAGAAGGATTAGACGAAGCCATTACTTATGGTTTGTTTATAAATATGAATTTGGTGGATGTCCATGACCATGGACATCCGCCACTTCGATATCGGACCAGAAGTGATATAAAAGTGCCAGTATATCGCCCGCCATTGGCGAGGACGATGTAGGCAATGGCAGCCAAAGTAATTCTATAACTACGTTGCCAGGGTTACGGCTCCAAACGGGCAGGCGGCGAGACACAATCGGCAATCATAGCAGCGCTGAACATCCAAGTAGGGTGCTTCGTCACTATCTAAACGAACAATGGCCCGGACTTTGCAGGCTTTGGCTGCCAGACATTTTAGGCATATCTGGCAGATACCATCCTGAATTGTGATCCTTATCTCCCTTGCCATCGATATTGAAGTAAAAGATGATTCAACTTATTGAGTTACAGCGAGAAAATAAATCTATTAAAACAATAACTTAACGGTGCAATTAGCTTGAGTGACCTAAACTAGTAACGCTACCTAGACCAGTGATCGTTGGTTTAACGGTAGCATCTCCTGTGTACTGAACTTGGCCAAGGCCGGTAATTTCTACATCGAGACTCTTATCTGCCCAGACCTGGGCACTACCATGTCCGGTAATCTGGACAGTCGTGCGCTTGCTCTGTAATTGACTCGCCAAGTAATCACCAGAACCACTTACCTGGATTGTTTGCTCTATCACATTCCCTGAACCAATAAACTTTGCCCGACCACTTAGTGCGACATCTAGTCGTTCGGCTTGCAGGGAGCCCATTTCGACATGGCCAAGTCCACTGGAGAGAATTGCCAATTCTTTGGTGTCGAGATCATGAATGATCACATCGAATTTGCCGCCGATGTATATTCGGTTAAGCCTTTTTACCGTCAGCATATACTTTATGGGGCTTCCCATCAAGGAACGTAACCCCGAGACCAATCGATCCATCCAATCCTGTTCTAATTTCAGATGAAGCGTATCATTTTTTACATCTGAACGGATCTTCGGCATTAGTTCGGGTTCGGCCTCAATCGTCAAACTCTCTTTTGGCCCCTGACGAACAGTGACTTGACCGTGATCGCTCAATTTTAGGCCACTGAAGCTGCTGATAAGTCGTTTTTCACTTATAAGGTTTTCTTCCACGATGACTTCCTGGAAATTCCGAGAATAAGAGCCTTATTTTATCCATAATTGATTAGTTTGGTAGCAAAACATTAGATCCTCAAATGATTTTAGCAATTATCCGATGCACAGAATTTTTTAAGGCAAGCCGGTGAATTGTGCGCTAAAGTAAAGCTGCACTATTATTACGGCCAAGTTATTAGACTCCGCTAACCGAAAAGGAACGATGTATGTCAATTAAACCGTTTTATCGTTGGAGACCACATCCCTGGCATGGTTTAGAAGTCGGTCCCAATCCGCCGATGACTGTTCATGCTTACATCGAGATCACCCCATACGATTTCGTTAAATATGAAGTCGACAAGGTGACTGGCTATTTAATCGTTGACAGGCCACAACGCACGTCGTCCCAACCACCTGCTCTATATGGTTTTATTCCGCGAACCTATTGTGGTGCTAACGTGGCTAGCCTAGAGCCTGATGTCGAAAAGTCTGACGGAGATCCCTTGGATATTTTGGTGGTTAGTGAACGGCCGATCATGAATCCAGAAGTAATCGTAGTGGCCCAGGTGGTTGGCGGGGTGCGTATGATTGATGGTGGAGAATCTGATGACAAAATCGTTGCCGTGCTACAAAAAGATAGTTTTTGGGGGGAAGTCGAAGACGTTCATGAACTCCCACGTGCCTTAATAGACAGGATCCGCCATTACTTTGCCACCTATAAATTGATACCAGGAGACGAAACTAAAGTCGAGATAAAGCAAACCTATGGCCGTGATCAGGCCTTGATGGTCGTTGAGGCAGCCATGCAGGACTATCTGGATGATTTTGGTCATTTGAGCAACCCTTCTGGACAGGGCTAACTGAATCACAGAATCTTCAATTATGTTAAGTTTGAACCAATGACCCTTACAGTAATCGATACCTTTCCCGAGTTCGAAAAGTACTGGTCGAGATACCGTGAGCGATCTCTCGATTCTCGGCTGGCTGGATGGTCGGAGGAGTACATGATTTCTTGGCCTGAATTACGGACTAAACAGATAGAAAACTATTTTCAGGAAGGAGAAGATTGGCACTCAGTCGCCAGGGAGATGATATTTCCTAATCTTGAGGATAGAATGCCTGCGATGGTTCAGGCTCGTCAAAATTTATTTCGAATTTTGCCAAAAATTTTCGAACGTGTGAACAGAAAATTTGGTTTTGAGCAAAACATCATCTGCATTATTTATGTAGGGATCGGCTGTGGGGCTGGATGGGTAACGACCTATGATAATGAAACGGCCATTCTATTTGGTCTAGAAAACATCGCTGAATGCAGCTTTGAAAATACATCGATATTGGAAGCTCTTACCGCCCATGAATTTGGTCATGTAATTCATTTCTCGCATCGAAAGGCTCAAGTTATTTCAATTGGTCAAGGACCATGGTGGCAACTTTATAGTGAAGGATTTGCCCAACGTTGTGAGCACATGATCATGAATAAAGACACCTGGCATATGCAAATCAATGACCAGAAGGGCAATTGGTTAAATTGGTGTCAAAAGAATCTCAGCATGCTGGCAAGTCGATTCGTCCAGATGGTGGATCAGAAGGAAAGCGTAAACGACTTTTTCGGCTCTTGGTACGATATAAGAGGTCACCGACAGACTGGTTACTTTCTTGGACATGAGGCCATAAAATTACTCGAAAAGCGTTTGACCATAAACGAAGTCGCTCTTCTAGAATCAGACGCATTTCAAATGCGGTCGGCACTTGAAACCTTGGTAAAGAATCCTTAAAAAGGCCATATCTTGCATGATTCAACCAAATGCTAAACTAGCAGCTATCATCTTCGATCTAGGGGGTGTACTCATCGAATGGAATCCTCGTTATCTTTATGGCAGTCTTTTTGATGGTGATGACCAAGCCATGGAGTATTTTCTGTCTGAAATATGTACGCCAGAGTGGAACAACGAGCTAGATCGTGGCAAACCATTTGGAGAGGCAGTTGTCGAGCTTGCAAGAAAGTATCCAGACTATAAGGAACTCATACTGGCCTATCAATCACGTTGGGGCGAAATGGTGCCTGATGCAATAAATCCCACAGTTACAGTTATGGAGGAGTTGAAGAATAACGGATACAACATTTCAGCCTTAAGTAATTGGTCGGCAGAGACCTTCCCCCAAATGTTAAATCGTTTTGCTTTTTTGGACTGGTTTGACGAGATTGTATTATCTGGCGAGATTGGTTCGGTCAAGCCGGAGAAAAGAATCTATGAGGCACTATTAGACAAAATCGATCTAAATGCGTCTAGTTGTCTTTTCATCGATGATTCGGTTCCAAATATCAAGATGGCAGATAACTTAGGATTTCAGACGATCCTTTTTAGCTCGGCCGAACAGTTAAGAGCTGATCTTCTGGCGTCGAGTATACTTAATCAGTGATGGTTTGCTTAACGGGCAAGTACAACTTAAGCAAAAAGTAGGATATGGAATCAAGGTTCAAGCGTTATTAAATAAAAAACGGAACGCGATTTCAGAAGATATCGCAATTACCCTTGTATTAGGTATTTGAATCAAAAAGCCGATCGTATACTGATAAAAGGCTTCTAGATACATTGATTCCCCAGCTTTGTGGAAAATGAGAAATTAACCTGGGAAATTAGTCCTGCCGACAATCATTTCAATAGTAAAATAACTCTTAGGGGAACTTATTATTGTGGAAGATCAAAGCACCAGCGCTTACGTGACTTACATTGGACATTCAACCACCCTAATTGAGATGGATGGTATCAAGATTTTGACAGATCCACTGCTGAGAAAATTCGTTGGGCCCTTGAGACGCTTGCATCCGTTGCCCGATCTAGAAACGACAATCCCGGATATTGTACTTATTTCCCATCTCCATGGTGATCATTTCGATATGGCTTCGCTCAAAAAATTAGATCGAGGCATTCATTTTATAGTTCCCAAGGGGGCCGGGACCTACCTTAAAATGCGCAAGTTTCGTCATGTCACAGAGATCGAAGCGGGAAAGACCATCTCCATTGGTGAAATCAGCATATCAGCCACAAAAGCGGTTCACGGAGGCCGTAATCTCCCCTGGACACCGGTGGTTGAGCCGCTTGGCTTTGTGCTCGACGGGGCATTTGAAATCTACTTTGCTGGCGACACCGATCTTTTCGATGAAATGGCCGAAATAGGTAAACAGCTCGATTTGGCATTGCTTCCCGTATGGGGATGGGGACCCAATCTGGGTGATGGCCATATGGATCCAGAGCGCGCGGCCGAAGCGCTGAACAAACTCAAACCTGAAATAGCGATACCTATCCATTGGGGTACTTATTGCCCAATTGGGTTGGATCTCTTTCACCCTCGCTTTCTATCCCAACCACCGCTGGAGTTTGCCGAACATGCTAGTTCAATAGCACCTAAAATTGATGTTCGAATTCTTGAACCGGGCCAATCCACGGAATTTTCAGAATATATACCTAGTGAATAAGTACTACCACATATTTGTTTGTCTAAGAATGATGTGTGACGGATAATATCAGGAGTGGAAAGAGTCATATCACGATTCCCTGAACAGTATCGGCTCCGCTTCTGATGGTCTTAAACGCTTATAGGAGCGAACCTAATCTACCACGAGTGTATGACATATAATATAATAATGTAGATCGCAGTCGATAATAGGCCAGTTACGCTCTTT
>JBFFVR010000050.1:0-8535 GCA_041570685.1 Promineifilaceae bacterium (SeqCode) | reverse complement strand
GAAGAGTATGGTTATCAGTGGTGGTTGAAAAGTTATCCATATCGTGACGGTGAAATTATGGCTCTTAACAGATCTGGCTGGGGCGGACAAGCCATAACTATTTTTGATGAATTGGACATGGTGGTTGTCTTTACAGGCGGCAACTATGTGGATGCGTCACCCAACAACGAAATCATAGAACGGTACATTCTTCCCGCTGTGATAGGTGATGACGAAAAAGCTTAGGCAATTGTACGCCGCGAACTTCTCAGGCGAAACATCAATCGGCATCCTATCCGGGAGTGAAGCCATTTGGATGGGGTTTTTCACAGGTCATAGGGAATCCTAACACCACTGGTGTAACGCTAATCACATTAAAGATATTTATCTAAATATTTCTTCCCCTTTTTTTGATTTTGCCATGCATCATACATAGCCTGCTTCTCCCCAACGTGGTAGTAGGAACAGTTTTCGGAAATCTGACCATCTCGAACATAAACGCAAGTTACAGACCGAATTTTCGTTGACAAGATATCGAACTGCAAAGCTATCACTGCTTTCGATTACATCGAGAAGTTCGATCCCCGGGCTAAAAAATGCTTCCGAATTTTCCCTAACCAAGTCTAGATAGACTTGGCAACCGTCGATTACCCCGTAAGGACTTGAATGTACGAAGTCTTCGGCGAGTTTCAATTTAGAAATATCATTTTCTCGAAAAGTAGCAAACCAATCATCAAATAGCTGTCTATTCACAAATAACCTTCATCCGATTAATTCGTTTGGTTGACAGACCCATCAAGGTATATGGATTTGTAAAATCTGCACGACGCCTGGGAATGCATTGAGATGACCTCAGTGGATGGTTCTATAAGAGCAAATCTTGGTTCTTGTTCAGAATATGGCTTTAGTTAGCGCTGTCCACAATGGATTACGATGAGCGACAAGAGATGTTTTTACACAAATATAGATCTATTTCGTTATTGATTCCTGCCAGAAATTGGCCCAACTTTTTTTAAGCCACTTGCTATTCAGTAAAAAGAAGGCTAATTGGGCTGTCATATATAAAGTCTAATATCGGTTTTGTTGGTCCCGTTCTGCAGATAGGAACTGAAAAAGATTGTAATACGTACTGCAAGCGTTCCAAGACCAGAAATATTTGCCAATTAGCAAGCCGCATTGACTTCCAATACAAGGGCCGAGCTAGGTCCAATATCCTCTGAAAGCATGTATAGTAATCCATAGAAGATGGGGTGAAGAAGACATCGAGAGCTGATTTCAGTCCATAATGGTTTACGAGTCAAGCCTCACATTGTTTAATATAAAGTCTAGAATATAGTTTGTGCTGTCGATGGCCGGGGTATTTTAGGGGGTCCCGCGCTCGGGAGACGAGAAACCAATGCAAAGAACGATATGGATTGTTCTCATCATCGGAGCTGTTGCGGTTCTGGCGATCGGCGGTTATCTCGTTTGGGATCAAGTAACGCGGGTCTCAGCGGACGAGCTAAAGCGGGTAATCCAACAAGATGGCGTGCCTTTCGAACCGGGAGAGATTCCTGATGAAATCCTCGACCAGCTTGCGGCTAATCAAGTGGTCGTGGTAGGCGAATTCCATTTTCTGCAGGAGCACCGCGAATTAGTTGCTGAGCTCATGCGCGAACTTCACGCTCGAGGATTTCATCAGTATTTGTTCGAATGGACACAAGCGGCCGATTGGCTGCTGGACGACTTCGTAAACGACGGTGGTTTGATGCCAGAATGGACGCCTCAACATGACATTGGCGGTGTCGCTATCACGGCCATTCGCGATCTGAACCGGATGTTGCCGGTAGCAGAGCGAATTAGCGTCCACGGGATTGATATTACCCTTCAAGATTATGGTGGCATTGAGACCTTTCTTGTTTCGACTGAACTATTAGCTCAGCACCTTTCTGATCCTGGTCCTCTCAAGACGTTTTTGGAAGGCGAACACAACTCTGAAGAAAGCCACCGAGCCCAGCTTGAATCCTTGCAGATCGAGCTCGATGCTAGACGTACCGAGCTAATACCTTCCTGGGGCAAAGAATGGTACGAGACTGTATACGAAATGGTTGAAGTGGAATTAAGAGCCAGTTCGGTACGCACCATCAGAGATAGCGATTACAATGAGTCGGTGCGCTTACGCGAGGATGCTATCAAGTGGTTGGTCGATCGAAGAATCAGCAGCAATTAGTATGGAACTATGATCAATATTGGCAACACCCATTCACAGAAACAGGGACTTTGGGGTACCGAGCATACAGAGTGGTTGGGAGATTATCTAATCCATCGTAGCCATGCTCCTGACGGATCAGTTTTAGCTTTGTGGGTAGCTGCCCAACGCATTCTGTCTGTCCCGGGAAGCGGAAATCCCGATATTGATTTGGCGGCCTCACCGAAAAACGAACTCTTACTTGTGACGAGCCAGACTTGGCCCGACCAAACCGTCTTCCTGCCACTGGATGATCCATTGTTCAGCGAGGCTAGAGTACCTGTCAACCTCGGGGAAGAGATATATGTGACTGCACCTAAGCAGCAGCATGATGCGCTCATTTTATTGCCGATCGCCCACCGAGATTTCGTTGGAGATTAGGAAATTTATCTGGGCTAAATTCGTTCTTGGCCTTGCTGGTATTAGAATCTTTATCGTCAAACGAGTTTTCTAGCTAGCATTTATACCTCGAATCGACGAACTCGTGACTGTGGTCTTGCTGATCAATTAGCCAAACAATGAAGATGAAGGGCAATGTTAGAAAATCAAAGAGGAATCACCAGATGATAGAAAACAACATGGATGTGATACTTATATCAAAAATACATCCAATCAAAAAAACACTTGCTGAGTATGAAGCCATTTCCAAAATCTTTAATGTGGTCTGGTCTGATAAACCCAAGACGGCTGAGCAATTGAAATCACATGATGAAGCGCGCAACCCAAAATATTTATTCCAACGATTGTCAATAGAAGTAAAGGATCAAATTGTTGGCTATGCTGTTTATGGAGAAAACGCCTGGTCCTACCAACCGGGCAAATACTTCATTGACATAGCAATCTTACCTGATTATCAGAATCAGGGACTTGGAACAGCCCTTTATGATCAAATTCTTGAGACACTATCTAAACGTGATCCAGCTCCAAAACTGTTGACTGCTGACACGCGAGAGGACAAAGCTGAGGCGCTAGTTTTTCTGGGCAGACGGAACTTTAAGCAAGTCATGCGTGAACCATCCTCAGAAATTGATGTCACGGTCTTCGAGCCTGAACGCTTCGCTGGGAAACTGGAAAGAGTTCGCCAAGAAGGAATAGCGATCTACAGTATGACTGAATTGAAAGAGATGGATTCAAACTGGAGGCGGGTTTGGTATGATCTGGAAGGTATAATCAATCAAGACCATCCAAACGCAGATATAGGTGACCGTATACCCTTTGAGACTTTTAAGGGCTTTCTAGATGGCCCGCATGTTTCGACGGATGCTTATTTTGTTGCCGTAGACGAAAGCGATGTTGCCAAGTGCTATGTTGGACTTAGCGGGCTATCTATTAACTGGGCTGATCCAACCATTTTCAGTACAGAGATGACAGGTGTCATTCGTGAATACCGTCGTAAGGGGATCGCTATGGCTCTCAAGGTTAAAGCAATTTCATTCGCTAAGGAGCATGGGGGAAAGGTGATCTATACGAGCAATGAGGAAAACAACCCGATGATTTTACTCAACCAGAAATTGGGTTTTGAGCCAGGTCCTGCCTGGCTGAGTTTTCATAAACATTTATCGTGAGGGAGTTTATTTTGAGACCTTACCTAATCGCACAAAATGGCATAAAAAGTCTCCTCAGGCACCTAATTGGGTTGAGCCAATTCGCCACCACTTTTTAGGCTTCATTCGTTCCCCGTATTTTAGTTTTTTATCGAGCCATAACATGAAGCCACGTAGCCGCGTACCTGCTAGTTTGATGCCTAAGCGACACCACCATTTTGAATAATCTTTGTTATAGGGGCAGACGCGAATACAGATGGAGCAATCACTATTTTGGGCAGCCCAGTAATTGAAACATTTTTCGCCATCAACTGTCCATTTGACGACGCCTTTGATGTTTGACCGGTTGAAAGTATCGGCCGATGGTTCCCCACCCCGAATTGCCTTTACAGGACACCCCTTCACACAGCGATTGCACTGGTTACAAAATTCTTTGACTCCAAAGCGAATCGCTCGATCGGGCAGCAGCGGCATGTCTGTAAAAACCTTGCCTAAACGAATACGGGGGCCAAATTTCTCAGTAATCAACAACCCATTCTTGCCGTATTCACCCAATCCAGCCTGAACGGCCAACGGGATCGCCAACGCCGAATCATTGAGACTGGCAACAGCCTTGTAGCCCAAATTGCGAATGTATTGCGCAATCGACAGCACCACCATCGCATCATAGGAATACCCTAATCCGGTCGCTGCACCGCTCAAAGCGGACGGCACGGTGCGGATTAGGTCATAATCCATCGCCTGGGCAGTCATGATCACAGAGGTCATTCCCTCTGGTATATCATTAGGGCGCTCCGTTTTGCTCAGATCGCTGAATTTAGTTTTATATATCCAGCGGGGATCGTAGGCGGTGATGCCCACTAAATCAGCGCCGAAATGCTGGGCGACATGCTTAATTTCGGATGAAGCCGCCTCAGGACTTGCCGCTTCCTGTCGATTTTCCGACACATCCCGATAAAGCGTAAAGGCATCGGTAAACCCCTCCCGCCGATCTTCATCTTCCTTCATCTCCGTGAAGATATCGCTGACGTGCCACGATGCGTTGCGGAATGCATAATCCTTCTGCGTAAAGCCGTCTGCCTTACGAAATGTTTTCAGCGGTTCCCGATACGTTGCGTAAAATAGCGCATGCTTGCCGGTGGTAATCGTCTCATCCCACCATGAACGCCGAAAAACGTCGTCCTTTTGATGAAATCCCTCAAACTCTGGCAGAATCTCAAACCCTGCCTCCGGATCTGAGACGCCCCCATTGACCACATCAGTTGCAATTGGAATTGACTGGATACTTTTTTTCATAAATCTTCCTTTTATTGCTCGACGCGTACGGCCTTGGCCTTACACGCATTCGCGGTTGTCTATTCTGTCAGGAAAATCTTGCGTCTGTGCTATGCCGACCAACTCTCATCGACAGGAACCATCGACCCGGTCAAATAAGGCGCCGTATTAAACATTAATAGTAGAGCCGTTTTCGCAATTTCACCTCTATCAGCCGAATGTCTGGCGATGCTATTACGGGCAAATTGCTTCAGCGGATTCTAGATGAAGTTTTTAAACCTTTCACTCTATTTTGCTCTCAGTTCGTAGATATAGGCGTCTACCGTGCTATTGTCCTTTCGCTTAATCTCGGTCAACACACGCCTATAGGCCGTACCTTCAAATTCATCAAGTATTGACCAGTGGTCACTTAGCTTTTCTGAACTGAATAAAAATCCTTGGATTTCGTCACCCTTTTTGTCGAGATCAATTCCAGGATAACCCATTTCTGCGCCCCAGCCATCCTGGCGCAGAGTTCCAATCACAGTTGCAGTTTCCCATGAACCTTCGATTTCACCGAGTACGTGCTCATTCGGCCGGCCCGGCGCTAAAGTTCCGTAAACAAATAATCGTTCCATCATCGACCCTCCAAAAGGGGCTATTGGGATGGCTGAACAACATAATAACACGCCAAAACAGCCGCATACAATTTAAACAAAACAGAATCATTGCTAATTGTGACATTCTGTTCGGCACTTGCAGTTTTGGATTTGGCTTTTGCTGGACAAGATTTGATTGTTACCATTAAAAACATCCCAATCCATCAAGTAACCCTAGATTGATTACGAATATAAAAAATCTTTGCAGGAGAAATAGAAGTGAGCATTAACCTCGAGCAGAACAAAAAGAATGCGCAGGCCTTCTACGCAATGATGTTCAATGAATGCCAGCCTCGAGAAGCAGTCGAAAAGTATGTCGGTGATGAATACATCCAACACAACCCTCATGTTGGCGATGGCAAAGATGCTTTCATTGCCTACTTCGAACGCATGGCCAATGAATATCCCGGAAAGCGAGTTCAATTTAAACGTGTAATTGCCGAAGATAAATTGGTCGTTCTTCATTGCTTCCAGGAATGGCCTGGTGATGAGAACTATGCTGGTATTGATATTTTTCGATTCGACGAAGACGGAAAAATCGTAGAGCATTGGGACGTCTTGCAGGTGATTCCCACTATATCAGCTAACGACAATACAATGTTTTGAACTAAGCCAAGATTCGGATCTAGATAAACTGGAAGCCCTCTGATCTTGAATAATAATTCACATTAGATGACTGCTGCTTGATTTCCTGCTGTAACTCTTGGGACTCGCTCTGCTTCTAGCCGGCCTCGCTATTGGCTTTGGATAAGGCCTCACGATGATACGCTGAATTTCCAAAGCCGGGGCTTGCTACTGCTAATGTTGCTCACGTTAATGGGCGGGCTCGTCAGCGCGACATCGTCCAGGTTTTGGTGGCTACTACAGTCAACTTTGGCCTTGGGTTGTCGGCCATCAGTCTCTGGGAATCTGGTCACCGGCCGGGCATTGACGGTCTCTTATTTTGTCGCCTTCAGCCTGGTTTCGCTGGTTTCAATTCTGTTCCTTTTCGTCAACCACAGAAAGGTTCCAAATTAGGTCTCCTGACGACCATATCGTTCCGGAGATCAATTTCCAGTTAGTTAGCAAAGAGAAATTACGGTAGCAAAAATCGTCCATCCAATTATTCACCTGGTGCAAGCAGAACGGGGTCACCACGGCCGTCTTTGCTGCCGAATTGACTTACGGCTAATCCCTGTCAGTAGTTATAATTCCACCATGAGCGAGATAAAAACAAATAAGCCCATTATTGTCAGTATGTGCCTGGCGGGAGTACCTTGCAATTACAAAGGGGAGAGCTTTTCATGCCCAAAAGTGATCGACCTAGTGGATCAAGGCCGGGCGATTCCCGTGTGCCCCGAGCAGTTGGGGGGACTTACGACGCCACGAACCCCAGCGGAACAGATTGGTGGCAAAGTGATTGCCAAAGACGGGCGTGATGTCTCGACCGAGTTCAAAAAGGGAGCGCAAAGAACGCTACTGATCGCCAAACAAGTAGGCGCCGAAGTGGCCATTCTGAAAGCCACATCCCCTTCTTGCGGCAAAGGAATCATTTATGACGGCACGCACAGTGGCACCTTAATTGAAGGCAACGGCGAAACGGCCGGTTTGCTTTTGCAGAATGGCATTCGGGTCCTGACGGAGGAAGAACTTTAGAAACCCGATTTTGCGCCGTTACCCAAGTGATTGTGCGAGATGCGATCCAAGTCAGCAGATCGCCCACATAAGGAGCTATAATGGCATTCACTTAGCACGAATAAGCAAGGGGTTGAGAGTCCAATAGCGTCTTTAACCATCAATAGGGGCGGCCGAAAAAGCCTAACAATTCCCTTTTACGCAAAGAGCCCCCTGAAACAGAGAGCTCGTCTTATCCTCATAGCTTCTACTGAGGTTCTTGCACCCTTCGCCATGTCGATGACGTCTCGTACCTCGTATGATTACCGGATATAAGCAGGGGCGTGGTGAGCGCCTTGGTCTCGCGTACAGTGCCTCGTCCAGATCACTACCGTCTCGGCATATACAAGTCTGAACAGTTCTAATCTATGGCAGCTGCGCTAATATCACTGCTCTGGTTTTTCTGTTGGTCCATGTTTCGCCAATACATTGCGGCCAGGTTGACCATGTTACCGTCGCCATCGGGTAGGGTGAAGTCAGGGGCTGGACCTTGGATTTGTTCGTCTTCGACATCGGGCTCTTCGGTCGGGGATTCAGTTGCGGGTTCAACTCGCACAGTTGCGGGTTCGGCCGCCGCCTCAGGTTCCGGATTAGGGCTGGAGACGCCGCTACAAGCTACCATTAGAAGAGACAGCAGTATTCCAAGCCAAATAATCATTCCCTTTTTCATAATATACCTCCATATTCTGTTCTGGGCTGACTTTATTGTCCTCCCGGTACCAATCTGAACGCAGTGTAGCATGCGACCGTCACGGCTGTAAGGTGGGGAAAAGGTTGGTCTGTAAGGGTGGGGAAAAGGTTGGTTTTTTCAAAAACGGTGATTTCTTTACTAATTTCGTATTATACTCTTGTGGATGAATGACCTCAGTGGGCAGATGGTTCAGGGTTACGAATTATTGGAGCGAATTGGCGCGGGTGGATATGGTGCTGTCTACCGCGCCTACCAGTCGACGCTCGGCCGCGAAGTTGCGGTGAAGGTTATTTTTCCCGCTGTTGCCAATAAGCCCAACTTTATCCGCCGTTTCGAGATTGAAGCCCAGCTTGTCGCCCGCCTGGAACATCTGCACATCGTACCTATCTATGACTATTGGCGTGATCCTCGCGGCGCCTATATCGTTATGCGCTGGTTGCGTGGGGGCAGTCTGAACGAATCTCTAAAGGAAGGCGCCTTTGATTTGGAAGCGGCGTCGATTTTGCTGGATCAGGTGGCGAGCGGGCT
>JBFFVR010000049.1:0-8536 GCA_041570685.1 Promineifilaceae bacterium (SeqCode) | reverse complement strand
GTCTCAGCCTGGAACGTCGAATTAAACGAGACATTACAACGGAACCTAATTATAACTCGTAAGAACGAGCCAGTAGTCATGGTCGACGATTTGGAAGTAGCACAGTTCGTTTACCTATTACTTCATCATGACAGGTTGCGGAATATCCTTAATGCCGTGACCGAAAATGGTGTATTGATACTAGGGCGATTTGGCGGTGGTGGTATAGAAATGCTACGCGCAATGGCCGACCGCTTTCGAGAACTGAGTTATATACCCATCATCTTTGAATTCGATTTCTTTGATTTAGATCGACCAAGAGACCGTACCTACACTGAAACCATCAAAATACTCATAGGAATGTCTCGTTTTGTCATTGTCGATTTAAGCGGGCCGACGATTCCACAAGAGCTATATTCCACTGTACCTCATTTCAAGCTTCCATTTGTAACTATCCTCGAAGCTGGACGAAGAGGATACTCGATGTTCGCCGACTTGCTGGAAAATCAGAATGTGCTTGAGCCGGTCGAGTTTGAGAATCAGGAGCAACTGCTAGAAATGTTGCCGGAGAAGATCATTGCCCCGGCCGAGGAACTTGTGGCGGATAGGCAAGAGAAGTTGGCGGAGTTGTTTGGTCGGAAGGGAGCATAGAGATTTAGTGGGCAAAGTTAGCCACGAATCCAAAAAGACGATCCTCGAAGTACAGGTTGATGCCGCGCTCCAAGGGCATGACCTGGGGCCGTTCGAACCGGTTGATCCTGATATTGGAGGCTGGCAGGCAGCATGCAGGAATTGTGGACAGACGGTTTGGGTGGGGCAATACGGGGTGATGTATAGTTTGCTGGGGGAGAGGAGCCTAGCCGGGAGTCCAGAGGGTGGCAATGAGCGCCTCTGGCGGCCTGGTTCTTGGCCAGTCAAGAACTATTAGGGGCCAGCAGATGTTCGATGAATGCCGAACAGAGCTTTCTGTTTTCATCTAGAGATGTCGTAGAGATGTTAAATGGGTAATAAACTAATCCTGCATTTATAAAGCTTGCAGGAGTCTGGAAATCTAATAACGAATGTTTCCGTGATTCAACAAGTTGTGGTAAATACTTAAGATCGATAAGCAGTATTCTATCGATAGCGTAGTAAAGCATTTGAAGCATTTCACTGTCAATACTTCCTTCACAATATGCTTTGAACGCTCTACCCATTAATTCTGCCTTTTCAAGAGACGATGTTGAATCCAATAGAAGAAGTATATGGTCTCCAACTTTGTGCATATATTTCGGATCGTTTTCCAATCGCTCTACCATTTCCTCTCTTGTTTCTTGATCAATATCAGATAATTCACCGAGAAATTTGGCAAGTTTTTTGGCAAGAAGCAAATTACTTATAGATACACCAGTCTATCCAATAGCAACTAAAGTATTAATTACTGCAATATCACGGAGCAATCCTGCCTGTGTAAGGTTATCTACAACAACCTCCGTCAATTCAGACGCAACAGCAGCTAAGTCTGACTCTTTGATGGTATCAATCATTGACCGAGAGATTTTATCTTCAGGCATTATTAGCAAGATAGTCTTAATCAGTTTGTTGTGGAGCTAATGTAAAAAAGGAAAAACACAAAAACAAGCGAAATATCATAAAAAGATGGGCGCGATTGGACCCGAACCCCAAGCCCAATCCCATTGGGCCACTCACCGGATGTGAACCCGCAGAACAATGAATACGCCCGTGATGTCATTCTACTCGTGTTAGAATCCATTAACAATAAGCGGTTATGTTAATAACTGTGGGGTCTCATTTGCAACTTTATTGTCAATGAGTCTATCCTATCTAGATTGATATCACTCGTCGATATTCGACAGGCATCAAAACCGGTGTCAATACCATAACTTATCAGAGAATATAGCTCAACAGCAGTCAGAGACTACATCCCGACGGAGACTGCAAAATCGTTGCAGTTCACCAATCTCTGAACTCCAACAGAAAGGCCGCCTTGGATCAGATATGGAGAACTAATCATGAAAAAATCAGATCGGAACGCACTTCTTGCCTTGCCCGTCATTATCTTGCTGGGTATTGGCGTTGCCATTGCTGGCAGCTACGGAGGCACTGTGGTTTTCGGGATACCGCTGTTTGCATTGGCGGTTGGACTTTCTTTTCTGATTCAATGGTTGGTTTTCATACCTGCTTTCATATTACGCAGTGAGAAATTCTTCGACATCACTGGCAGTCTGACATATATATCGGTTACGGCTGCTGCCGTATTCCTCAACCCAGAGATTGATGGCCGTTCCATCCTACTCCTGGTCCTAGTTGTGATTTGGGCGGCACGACTAGGGTTGTTTTTGTTTCGGCGGGTGCATAAGGCAGGGAAAGATGGACGCTTCGATGAAATTAAGACCTCCTTCTTCAGGTTCCTTATGGCGTGGACCTTGCAAGGCTTGTGGGTGACATTCACCTTCTCCGCCGCGTTGGCCGCCATCACAAGCGGCATTCGGAAAGAGTTGGGTTGGTTGGCTCTGATTGGCTCCCTTGTCTGGCTGTTTGGCTTCGCTTTGGAGGTCATCGCCGACAGTCAGAAAAACCACTTTCGGGAAGACCCTGCCAACAAAGGCAAATTCATTCAAATTGGTCTCTGGACCAAGTCACGCCACCCCAACTACTTCGGTGAAATCGTGCTTTGGATTGGCATCGCCATTATCGCCATACCAGTTCTTCAAGGCTGGCAGTGGGTGACGATGATTTCGCCAGTGTTTGTCACAGTGCTGCTCACCCGCATCAGCGGCATCCCTATGCTGGAGAAAAGAGCCGATGAAAAATGGGGCGGTCAAGAGGATTACGAGGCGTATAAAAAGCAAACCCCTGCGCTAATTCCCAGACCTTGAAAATAACAGCTTAGTAAACAAGACCACACACCCTCTGAAGCAAAGAGTTCTTCATATACTCACAGGTTTTGCGATGAGCGGGAAAGCTGCGACTCGAAACCCTGACTTCACGGATGTGACCCGTGCGCTCTAACAAACAATAATTACCAAGGCGTCTGTATACGGCTCCGGCCCGTATACACAACATACCGCCACTATGTCCTTTTATACCCTAACCGACGGGCAAAACGCCTGTAAGAACAATAGCAATCAATGTGCTAATCGCTCCTAGTATTATTACGCTAAATATCCGCATTTCAGCTTTGAGACTGGCAAGCTGCCTATCGGAAGTGCGGGGAACCGGTTTGGGTAGGGAAGAGGTAGGCAAGCTTGCCATAAATTCGCACAAAATCGCACAAGGCCACCAAACTTTGGCAGTGTAACGATGTTACAATAGCCTTAGCAAGATATCTGGGGAGCAGCGGGTATGCTGATGTGAGTATCAATATGGATAGCCAACAAGCAGTGAACAAACCTCGAAACATCATACTCGCAGTGAGACTGATATACGTGACATTGGCAATCTCAATCCTGTCCTTTCTATTTTGGAGCGTTTTCTGGCTTTCAGGAGTGTTGGGCGAAGTGCAAACAGCTGTATGCGATTTTACCCTGCTACTTCTTGTTACGCTGGGAATGTTATATTTAGCATCAAAGATATCTCAAGGAAGGAAATGGGCGCGATCTTTGTTTACGGCACTGGCTGTCTTGCAGATACTCGCCTTGATGTGTTCGTTTTTTTCAGTTACCACCACCAACCCGACGCCGAGAAACGCTGTCTTTAGCAGTACAGATCCTTACACACTGGCAAGAATCTTGGCACTTCTTCAGACTTCTCAATATCTATCGAATATTGTCTTCTCTCTCATTGGTGTTGTCGCAGTCTTCTTACTGTACAAAAGCGATTCAAACGAATACTTCGCAGCCGTGGAACAACTTAAAAAAAGAACGAATGAATTGAAAGATGGTAAAGACATTGGTAGATAAGAGAATCGCATCTAAGGACGCACCCCTAGCCAAAGTAACATTCCTAAGTGTTCCAAGGCCAGCCAAATGGCTTAGCATCATGCAGCTATCCTGAAAAAGACAGTTAATGATTTCGTACAGTGCTGACAAGAATCCTGGCCCAGGGACCATTTGGATCTAGATCCAGTCGATTTGCCATTACCGCCAATGTCATCCAACAAAAGGAGGCGATCATGAATTTGCCTGGCGTTACCTGGGGCACCCCCCGGTTCACGACGTTGGTCGACAACGGCCCCCCGGACAAGCGACTCGATGTGGCCATTATCGGTGACGGCTACACGGCCGCGCAGCAGGGGATGTTCAATGACGATTCCCGGCAAGTAATAGAGGCCTTCGGCCGGATCGAACCGATGCGAAGTTATCTCAAACATTTCAACTTTCACCGCATAGCTGATTTCTATGACCGTGGGTTAGGCCTCCCGTAACTCCTCTGCTTTCCCCGAGATCATGATTCATGAAGCGGGCCAAACGATCACCTGGTTAGGACTGTAGACACGGCGTATAGACCACGAAATCAAACGGCCGCCAACCTTGATAGGGCGTGCCATCCACAAAACTGGTATAACTTCATTACAACTTAGTACAAAGTAGGTGGCAACATGAAAGAAGTGAAACTGGTAAGCTTTACCGACCTAACCAGTAGTAAGTACTGGTCCGAGGAACATAGTTCTGATAAAAACCTTAGCCAGTATGACAAACGTCGTCAGGAAGAGGCAAGAAGTGAAAGGCCAAAGGTGGAACAACATATGGCCGACCTTCTGAATGATGGCTGGCATATAGCAGGAACCGGCGGTGAAAGGCTGTATTCTGGCTTTGTCATTCTAGTGCGCGAACGCCAGGAATAATTGAAAAAGACAGTTAATGATTTGATACAGCGCTGACAAGAATCCTGGCCCAGCAGCTATTTGAGTCTTGATCCAGTCGATTTGCCAGTTCCGTTAAGGTCATCCAGCAATAGGAGGCGATCATGAATTTGCCTGGCGTTACCTGGGGTACTCCCCGGTTTACGACGTTGGTTAACAACGGCCCTCCGGAAAAGCGTCTTGATGTGGCCATAATCGGCGATGGCTACACGGCCGCGCAGCAAGGGATGTTCAACGACGATGCCCGGCAGGTGGTGGAGGCTTTCGGCCGTATTGAACCGATGAAAAGTTACCGCAAACATTTCAACTTTCACCGGATTAATGTGATCAGCGAGGAATCCGGGACCATCGACCGCCATGTCGATCCCCCACAAAAGCCTAAAACAGCCTTAAAGACCTTTTTTTCACCCATCGCCGAGCGGCGACTTATCGGCCCAGATCCTTGGGTCTTTCTGGTTGCAAAAGCGTCGGGAGCCCCCTGGGACAAAATCCTTTGCATCGTCAATTGCCCCCGCCGGGGCGGGGCGACGCTCATTTCGATGACCGTGGGTTATGCCTCCCGTAACTCCTCTGATTTCCCCGAGATCATGATCCACGAAGCCGGGCATACCATCGCCCGGCTCATCGACGAATATACGGGTGATCTGCCCGATATTAATTTCGCCGAGAACTGGTCTTTACCCAATTTTTTGCCCTGGCCCAATGCAGATACCAATTATAAACGGCCGAAATGGTGGCGCTGGCTCACGCCCGGCGTCGAAAGGCCAACGCCTAACACCCTGGCCAACGACGATGTGATCGGCGCCTTTCAAGGGGCGGCTTACACGAGCAATGGCGTTTACCGGCCGCAACGCCGCTGCATGATGCGCCGCCATCGAGATCCATTTTGCGCCATTTGTACGGAACAATGGATCCGGGCCATCTATAAACGATCCCCCATTGCTGATGGATTTTCACCGGAATTCCAGCTGCCCGAGCCGCCTCTTGTTTGGCAAGAAGAAGCGCCCATAACCTTTAAAGCCGATGTAATCCGAGGTGAAAATATTAAAACAATTTGGCGGACTAAAAAGCTCGAACATACCCGCTGGCGACGTCGCCAAACGAGCCAGGATTATGCTGACTTCACTGTCGAACTTGCCACCAATAAGGTAGGAGGTATCACGATACCTACATCCTGGGCAGTCGAATGCCAGCTCGAGGATAATAGCGAGCGTATCCGGACCCCATCCGTCCGTCGCCAGTCCCGGCAAAAGCATCGCTGGTACATCATCGTCATTTGAGCTTCCCGTAAACGCAGAAACAGAAGAAAGTAACTTTAAGCGTGCTCGTCGCCAGCTTCGGTATCGTTACCTGGTCGAGTGGGCGATTATTATTTTGGTCGCTGCTTTATATAGTGGAAGCGCACTCCTTGATTTCGACGCCCGACAATTGCAGCAATCCGGGGAACACAACGAAAGCGCCACCCTGCCATTGCTAGCCGAAATATCGCTCTCTCGAAATGGCGAGATTCCGTTGTGGAACCCTTATATGATGACGGGATTTCCTCACGCCGGAGATTTCGTCAACCATTTTTGGAACCCAGTCTCAACATTGTCGATTCTTGCCTTTGGCGGCATCAATGGCATGAAGGTATCGATTTTTCTGGCCTTCATCATTGCTGGATTAGGACAATGGTGGTTTGCTCACGTCTTTGGTCTTCGTGGATTGGTGCGCTTATGGGCCGCTCTTTTGTTCATGATTTCCGGGGGATTGGCCTTACTTTGGCGTCTGGGTTGGTATGAACTGTTATTGGGAATGGTTTGGTTTCCCTGGTGTTTTGCGGCGCTGTGGTGGGCACTTCATCGTCAAGACAGGACTTCCATTGCCATAACAGTCCTCTGTGTCGCTATGGTCCTCACGACCGGAGGCGGCTATTATCCCTTTTACTTATTGGTGGGTCTGTCCGTTCTTGTTGGCCTGGCGATCCTTTTTTCCCGCTCTCAGTATCGCCTCCGAAAACTTCGCCGGGCTTTGGCAATTGCGTTATTGAGTGCTGCTCTATTAGCGGTCATGCTTTTGCCAATGGTCGATGCCTACCGCTATTCCGTTCGTGGAGCAGGGCAAGATCTTGAACAACGCTCTTCTCAGACAATCCCTTATTCATTGATCAATTATGTCGTCTCAGAACCAGCATGGATTGATACCGACATACTGGGCACAGCTAATGGTTTTAACTGGTTCTATATCGGCGTACTCCCGTTGGGGGCATTGGTACTGACGGCCGTGGCGATAAGTAAACAACGTTGGCGCCGGACATATATGATCACCATTGGCGTGCTACTTTTAGTTCTACTGGCCTGGCATGCTAACCGTCATACTCCGATCAAGTATGTTTATGATTGGATCCCATTTCTTTATAATCTGCGTTTTCCGAATCGCCTACTGATTTTGGCGGCCAGCCCGCTGATTGTATTGGCGGGATATGGTCTGCAGTATCTTTATCAAATTAGCCAACGCTGGAGTGACGGGCTGGCTATCGGTCTCTGGTCCAGCGATGATCGAGGCCAAGATCGTTTTCGTCTCCCCCTCATTTGGGTCATTAGAACGCTATTTTTCCTAATTCTGGCGCTCTCTCTGAGAAGCGTTTATGAGGTCAATAAGGGACTGGCTTTTGCTCCTAGACCGCTGTCAGAGAAGTCGTTCGAAGCCTTGGCCTGGCTGAAAAATTACGATCCGGAACTGTATTACGTCGATATTGGCGGCGACAATATATTCTGGGGATGGACACCCGCGGCCTATCATCTGGAAATGCCTGTTATTAACTTCGTATATGGTCGCCATCTGACCACCTTTGACCGCAATTATCGGCAAGCAATGCCCTTCTTAGCCGAGGCAAAGTATTTATTCTTGTGGGAAGGCCATCCTGTCCCCCCAGAGATGGAATTTATACGAGATTTTGATGGCGTTGGTCTCTGGCATAATCCGAATGCAATGCCCTTTGCTTTTGGCGCCCAGTCATCTTCTCTAGACTCTTCTGCTACCCTAAATCAATCGTCAATTCAACCTTTAGACGTTCGTTTTGACGGTCCAAATCGAGTATTAGTTGAAGCTGAAACTGAAAGTGCCGGCCAAAAACTTGTCGTTTTTACGAGCTACTATCCAGGCTGGCAACTATATGTAGATAGTAGGCAAGCGCCACTTTCGCCAGTCAATGATTATTTAGGAGCTACTTTACAAACGGGCAATCATTCCTACGAGTTTGTATTTCGGCCGGTTCAGCATACCATTGGCGCGACAATCAGTTTACTCACAGCGGCGATTATTTTCTTCCTGATTATTTCAGATACCACATGGTTCGCTCAACGTTCAGCTAGAAATTTCCGGATTTGGAACCGACTGCGAGAAAGGGCTGCGGACGGAGATACAGACTTGGGTCACAAGCGTACTTAACAGCCAATTAACGTCGATATCCGGTCTCTTTTGCTAGTTTCTCTATCCTAAAACCGCCTCCCGTTCATATAGAACTTGGAAATTCGCACCATTCTCCTATAAAAAAGTCGGGTAAAATCCTCGGCATTTAATCAAATTCGCTTTCTGTGAGGCGAGCGTTTGACTCAAAACATAGGAAATTTCTCGTACGACATATATCCTTTGTTGCCATTTGAAAAAGCGTTGATTTGTGATTTGTTAAATGATTTTCAATTAAGAAGACGTACGAGTAAAATCTTGGGCCAGACCCTAATTCTGGCAGTCTAACGTCTAAGGTCTTTATTG
>JBFFVR010000048.1:0-8627 GCA_041570685.1 Promineifilaceae bacterium (SeqCode) | reverse complement strand
TTTCAGTAAACGACTCTACGAAATACATGATCAACTTCTGACCTCTGCCAGCGAACTTATAAGCGATTGTCGCTGTCGCGATGGCTGTCCAGCCTGTGTTGGTCCGCCTGGTGATATCGGTCCAGATACGAAGTATGTAAGCCAGAAACTGCTAACTTTTCTGCGTTCTGAGCAAAATGAGGATCAGAAGCCAGCCAGAGATAACCTCCTTAAGCAGTGAAAGAGTATATAAGGGTCTGGGATCTTGTTATTTGAGGAGAAGCCGTTAATGGGGACATGGAATTGAACGCCTCCATTCCCTTCGAGAATTATGGTGGTCGGGGATCAATTCTTCACTTTTCTCACGCTAATGCTTACCCCCCACAAACATATAGCCAACTACTGATGGCTTTGACAGGCAATTTCACCGTCCTGGCTATGCTCCATCGTCCTCTGTGGCCAGGAAGCCGGCCCGAGGAGATGAATGATTGGTCCGATCTCGCCGACGATATGATCGCGTTTTTTGACCAGCAGGGGCTAAGCGGAGTAATTGGGATGGGTCATTCGCTCGGGGCTGTAACGACGATGATGGCCGCCCAGGCACGACCTGACCTGTTTCAAGCCCTTGTCTTGATAGAGCCAGTCTTCCTGTTACCAGGAGTCTTGGAACATTTAGGCCAGCAGCCAGACTCTACCCAGCCATACAACATACCTCTCGTCGACATCGCTTTACGAAGGCGAAATGAGTGGGAGAGTCAAAAAGAAGCCTTTGAACATTTTCGGGCTAAGTCTGTATTTACGCGTTTGTCTGATCAGGCATTATGGGATTATGTCAAATCTGGTCTGATCCAGTTGCCATCTGGAGAGTTTCAATTACTCTTTAGCCCAGAATGGGAGGCTCGCATTTACTCGCGACCCCCAGTCAACGTATGGGAAATTATCCCTGAAATAGTCCATCCCGTAATATTCATTCGTGGATTAGAGACAAATACTTTGGTGACTGAGGCATGGCAACTACTGAAACAAGTTCAAATAGAGGCCTCGTTTGTTGATATCCCTGAAGCTGGCCATCTGGTGTCGATCGAAAGACCAGGGGAAATCGCAAGAGAAATTGAATGTTTTATGGAGGAACTTAACGGAACCGGGTAAAAGTTTTTTGCGAACGGTAAAAACCGAGGAATTTACCTGGAGGAAGATGGTTTCCAAAAGCGGCATTGTAGTAACTTGCCCAATGTTGGTAAGCCATCCCAAGGTGTTAATTTCTTGCCCTCTTCACGGTGCTCATAGCGAATTGGTGCTTCAAAGATCTGGATATTAGATCGCAGTAATTTTGCGGTAATTTCCGCCTCTATCTCAAATCGATGGCTTTGTAGTTCCAGTGATTGAAACAATTCTCGGTCGATCAATTTGTAACAGGTTTCCATATCATTTAACCGACTGCCATAAAGAATGTTTGTTGCCAGGGTCATCGCCTGATTTCCCCAACGCATGATGGAGGAGCGATTGCCAAGATCGCGGACTCCATACACGGCTTTGGCATTGTTTTCCTCATATTTTTGGATCAGCAGCAGGTAATCTTCAGGAAAATATTCTAAATCCGCATCTTGAATGATTACGGCATCACCAGTGGCTTTAGCAAGGGCCGAACGAATCGCGGTTCCTTTTCCTTGATTTGTCGCATGAGTCAGCAGCTGAATCTGATCACTAACAGCCTGACTGAGCTGATCTTTTGTCGCTTCATCTGATCCATCGTCGACGACAAGGATCTCTTTTTCGATAGGAACGTTTTCTACCCTAGATAACAAGGTAGCGAGCGTCGAGGCTTCGTTGTAGATTGGAATGATTACCGTGATCTTCATATCTATCTCTGATGTTTTGATTGCAGAATTATAGAACAAAGTAAATTGTAGGCGAAATCACGATCAGGTTGGAACACTAGCTTCCCATGATTGCAGAATGATGTCCAAAAAGGCCCGCTCTAAATGGGATAGCCTACGGCTAGAGCGAGTCATGACGGCGATGTCCCAGGCAAAGGCAAAATCCTGAAGAAATATTTCAACTAACTCTGAAGGAGCGAGCAGTCGTCGGGGCATAAAAGTGATGGTATTGGGCTGGCGAGCCATTGGTAGTGCGCCAGCCAGAGGTAACCGAACTAAGGGACCTGGGTCAGGACTTAGCTGGCGAAGGCTCTCGAGATAAGCCTGGAATTCTTGTCCCCAATGAATTAGCAAAACGCGATTGCTCCAGATTTGAGAAACAGGTATGGGGCTTGAAAGAGTGAAGGGATGAGCTTGCGGCGCCCCCGCGGTCATCTCATCATGTAACCTGAGAAGCATTCTCGTTTGTTGGGCGAATTTGGGAAAGGCAGCAGCAACCGCCAAGTTGATCAATCCATCATTCAGCTGTCTAACCACAAAATCGGAGTTGCCTGTCTCTATCGATAGTTCCGCCTGAGGAAACTTCCTGCTGAATTGATCAATAACATCTGGTAAAAGGTAAGTGGCAACAGAAAAAGGACATCCTATCTTCAATACGGCCGTTGTTGCCATCTGTTGTGAGCCTACAAATTCTTGACCTGCAACCAATATGTCCAATGCTCTCTTGGCATAGGAAATGAAGGCTTCGCCTTGGGGCGTCAACTCTACCGGCCGTGTCGCTCGATCAATCAAGCTGGTTTCAAGACTCCTTTCCAAGCGCCTTATCCGTGCACTCAGCGATGGTTGGCTGATATTGAGGTTCTCCGCTGCTTGCGTGAAGCTGCCAACCTCGGCCACCGCGATTAAAGCTTCTATTTGCCTCAGTTCCATAAAACACCTGTAATTACGCCTTCTTTATGAAAGTCGAACAAGGTTGGCATCTTGGAGCCAACCTTTGTTGACCTAATAGCTTGCCTAAACCTTAATTATATTATAGTTAAAATCTATCAAAGATATAGATATTATTGTCTTGTATCGCAGTTTCAATCGTGTTATGTTCTTAAAAGGTTCCATAAAATCTAGATTCACCTGGACCCGTATGGGGTAGGCATGACCAAAACAGTCCTTTACGTCGAGGATAATTTCAACAACGCTTTATTAGTGAAACGAATCGTTCAGGCGGAGGGGCATGTGTTCTTAAATGCCACTGACGGAGAAGAAGGCTGGCAGCTTGCTTTGGAACAATTGCCAGATCTTATATTTGTCGATCTACGATTACCGGGAGCATTGGATGGTCTGGCATTGATGGAGCGGCTAAAAGCTGAGCCGGAGTTGAGGGATGTGCCGGCCATCGTGTTAACTGCCTATGGGCGGTCTTCGGTGATCAAACAAGCCCGTGAGGCTGGTTGTGATGGGTTCCTTCATAAACCGGCTGACATTCGCCAGATAAGAGCTGTCATTCGAGAAAATGTTGGCTCAACTGCCAGCGGCAATAAAAGCACTTCAGTCAAAACCTACCAGTCATTGAACACCTCCAGAGCGCAATAATAATAGCAAGATCATAAAATGAATTATCTGACCCACCTGGAATGTTCTCATTGCGGCCGAGAATTTGATGCTGACCAATTAATTCGTATTTGTTCAAATTGCCACCACCCCCTACTTGCTCGGTATGACTTGAAAGCCGCCGCTTCACACCTGGAACGCGATGAAGTAGCTTCCCGCCCAATTGGGATGTGGCGTTTTCGCGAATTATTGCCCGTTAGGGATTCGAAATACCAGGTCACTCTTGGAGAAGGGGGTAAACCCATTCTGAAATTGGAACAGTTGGGGGAACAATTAGGTTTGAATCAGCTGTTTCTTAAAGATGAGGGCCAAAATCCGACGGGAAGTTTCAAAGCTCTTGGATTGGCGGCTGCGGTTAGTCGAGCTCTGGAGTTAGGTGCCACCGAGTTCGTCATTCCAACGGCCGGTAACGCTGGTGGTGCCTTGGCTGCCTATGCAGCTCGCGCTGGGGTTATAGCTCATGTATTTATGCCCCATGATGCCCCGCTAATTAACATTTTGGAAGTTCAGATGACTGGCGCGGATCTGCATCTTGTCAATGGTCTTATTAATGACGCCGGTCGGGAGGCGGCCGAAGCCGCAGCTAATTCTGGATGGTTCGATGTTTCGACGCTGAAAGAGCCTTACCGTCTGGAAGGCAAAAAAATCATGGGTTATGAAGTGGCCGAAGCCTTTGATTGGAAATTACCAGACGTCATTATCTACCCGACGGGTGGTGGAACAGGTTTGATCGGTATGTGGAAGGCATTCGATGAAATGGAAGCTCTTGGCTGGATAGGAGCTAAACGACCTCGAATGGTTGTTGTACAGGCTGAAGGGTGTGCGCCAATAGTCAAAGCTTTCCATGAAGGGCGAGAAGTTGCCGAGCCTTGGGAGAATGCTGCGACGTTGGCGAGCGGTCTAAGAGTACCTGTCGCTATTGGCAGTAGATTAATGCTTCAAGCCCTTAAAGAAAGTGATGGTACGGCCGTGGCTCTTTCCGACAATAGCATCCGCGAAGCTCAGTCTCTTCTTTCATCAAGCGAGGGGATATTTCCATGTATGGAGGGCGCGGCGACGATAGGCGCTCTCAGGCCGCTGATTGAGCAAGGCTGGTTAGGTCCAGACGAGCAGATATTGGTATTTAACACAGGTACAGGGCTGAAACACCGGTTGATGCTCACCTGATCAGGTCTGCTGTTGTTTTCTGTAGATCTGAAGTTCCTGTCATCATAATCTAATTCCAAAATCGCACGACCCCAGGAAGTCCGTAAATCAAATATCACCTACCTCATCTTCTACTCCAATTCTTTTCGAACAATAGGATATTATCGGTCATCTAGTAAAAGTATGAGTATTTTTTGTCGCTTTCTGAACTTGAAACGATAGTATTGTAAGCGCGCCTTGTCATAAGCGAGCGCTGTGCATTAGGAAAAGGAGCAAGGAATGGGTGATTTGATTCGAATTGAACAGAAGAAAGAGGTTTTGACACTAATTCTCAATAGACCTGAAAAGAGAAATGCCATAAACCTGGCTTTGTTAGATGAGCTAGCTGAAGCCCTCGGTGAAATTAGTGGCAGAGACGGTGTCCGACTCGTGATAGTTCGTGGTGAAGGTGAAGTTTTTTCATCAGGCCTGGACTTGGCAGCCTTTTTAGAGATTTCACAGCGTTATGGCCAATCCTGGAAGGGCAGAATGCGATCCATCACCTATGATTTTCAAAGTATCCTAAACCGTCTTGAACGGTTGGAATTACCGACCATAGCTCTGTTACACGGCTATTGTTTGGGACTTGCCGCAGAGTTAGCTCTGGTTTGCGATATCCGAATCGCGGCCGAAGGCTGCCAGATAGGATTTCCAGAAAGCAGGCTGGGAATTATTCCGGATGTCGGCGGAACGACTCGTCTTCCACGTTTGATTGGACCGGCAAGAGCCAAGGAGCTGTTATTTACCGGTCGTCAAATTGAGGCCGAAACGGCCGCTCAATGGGGATTGGTAAATTATGTAGTGCCAACATCCAAGTTGATGGCCAAAGCGGATGAGCTAACAGGGGAAATCCTTCAGGCAGCTCCCCTTGCCATTGGCTTAGTTAAGCGAGTCATCGACGGTGCGGCCGACCTTGATCGGGGATTGACCCTTGAAGGCTGGGCCCAAAGTTTGTTGCTCGACAGTGAGGATTTTTCTGAAGCGGTAGAGGCGTACATGATGAAGCGCCCACCTGATTTTAAAGGCAGATAAGCCATTTGTTGTCGTAAATATCGCGGGTAGAAGGGTGGGGTTATGATGGACTACTGTTGGCTTCCAGCCTGTTTAGCCTAACTCTGATAAGGATCCAGATTGCTGCCAGGCTACAAAGAATAAACAAGGCCAAGAAGGTTAATCGGATAGCTGATGATGGAGATGTACTGGCGGCGTTTCCTGGGTGGAGCACGAGCGGGGTGCTGGAGGTGGACCAAATTACGAATAGGGATAGCAGAAAGGCTAGTAATCCTTTAAGCCTATACGAAGTCAGCCAACCATTAATGAGCTGAACGATCAGACCGACAGCGAGTACTTGAAGTGCGCTATTGGTTCTGGGTTCCTGCCAAAATATTGCTCCCCAATTAATAGCAGCCGAGATCATACTCATGACAAGGCCAATAAGAAAAGAAGCCAAAGCCAGCCAGGCAATGCTATTTGACCACTCCTGAAGGGACCGCTTGCGGAGAATATAGGCAATTAATCCAAGTAGTCCAGCGACAACGAGACCAAGCATGCCAGTCCAGGTGAAAGCAACGTGTACATAAACTGATCGAATCCCCGTTCCAAGCGTCTGCTCGTCCGGAGCCCGCCAAAGCAGTAGCGCACCTATTAAGACGATTCCACCTAAAACTGCCCAGAAATACGCCCGATGTTTAACAAGAATCAAGAGGCGCTCCCTGGAAAACGATCAGATTCGCCGATCGTTTTGCGAACGATTTGGCTGACGATGGCACGAATTCTTTCTTCCTCTGTTCCAGTATGACGAATGGGCGGAAGCGCCTGGGGTCCCTTAGATGCCAGAATATTTTGTTTTATATTAATAGCAGTTCCATTTGAAGTCTGGCGCATTGTGGCAGCGTGATCATTGCCAGGGTGACAGACCCCGCAGACATCACAAAATTGAGCGGCTTCTCCTGGGTGGCCAAGTCCCAGCCCCTCACGTTGTTTCAATAGCTTTTTGACTTCTTCTGGCTCCAACGGATTCTGAACGCCAAGCTGGGCAAGCATAAAGGCGATACGAGCATTCTGCTCCACGGTTTCCAGGCGCATGAAAGCTTGCATGGGGTCGTCCCCCACGGTTAGAGAGCCATGTCGCTGTAAGACGATAGCATCATGCCTGAGAATTAGCTCCCGAATGGCAGCAATATTCTCTTCACTTGAAGGGGTAGCATATTTAGATGTTGGTATCAGCCCGAGGAAGACGATAACCTCGGGCAATAAACAAGTTGATAAGGCTACACCAGCAATCGTCAGCGCTATCGTCGTCGGCGGGTGGGCATGTACGACCGCATTGATATCGCTCCGTTGTCGGTATGCTTCAAGATGCATCGGGACTTCGCTAGTCGGTTTCAGATCCTTATTGGCAGAAGTAGATGTGCCCAGCTTCTGACCTCTATCATCGATTATCAGAAGTTGCTCAGGAGATAAGAAGCCCTTGTGAAGTCCGGAAGGGGTTATGAGAAAACGATTTTCGTTTAATCGCGCTGAGATATTGCCATCGCTGGCACTAATAAAGCCTTTCTCATACATTAGGTGACCAACACGCACTATTTCCTGGCGTAATTGGTATTCAATTCGTCGATTCACGCTTTACCTCAGGACAACTTGCAAAATCGGGTCCATGGCTTGCTTAATAGTCGCCCTATTTACTGCCTATTCTTTATCCTGATATTCCTTTATCGTAGCGACTAGCTTTTTCGGCCGACCGTTATACTCTTCAAAATCGAGCTCTTTGCGCGCGATCTTTGTTAATATATCGTTCAAGGCAAGATTGACCGGCGTTCGCACCCCAAGCGATTTGCCATTTTCGGCAACGGCCCCATTATGATAGGTCACCTCGTTTTGTTCGCGACCGGACATGAGGTCAATATGAAAGCTTGGCATCTTGTTTCCTCGACCTGAGCTGACTATCTTGGTGAGGCGCCGCTTAACAAGCGATTTTGGTAATCTCTTCACTCCTAACGACAATCTGGTAGTTGGCGTTCCAGGCAAATCGACCACCTTCAAATTCTTGGCCTTCATAACTGCCAAAGTTTCCTTCAACATATTCATTTCGATTTCAAATGTCGGACCGTAGCCATATATCAGTTTCGGGTGGCGATTCAATATAGCTGAACTCGCATTACCAATCATATTGAGTAGTGCTTTGGACCACTTCATCGATTGATAATCCTTAAAGCCAGCCGTTTCGACGCCGGCATCGGTGAAAAGGCTAATGTAACTAGTGATATCAGCTTTGGGGTCAGCAGGAGCTAGCGCAAGACCGCGGTCGGCTTTTTCGACGACAATGGTGTTTGCGGTCTCTTGGCTAAGCGGCGTTGTTAAGGATCCAGAGATTACGTTCTCGGTTCCAAATTCGTCTATAAATAATTGTTCAATGCCAATGCCGTTTTGTAGAACTATTACTCGTGGCGGGGTAGGGCAAAAGGCAACCATCTCATATAAACCAGCTTGGGCGTCATAGGCCTTGACAGTTACCAAAACCAGATCGTATTGGGGCTTGGCTTCATATGCGAGCCGTAAAGTGGGCACAACATCTGGCTGAGTCGTTATCTGCAACTCTTTGCCAATAATAGTCAAACCATTCCTTTTCACTGCCTCAGCGGTAGAGCGTCTGCTCACCAGGGTCACATCATGGCCAGCTTTTGCGAGACGAGCACCTAGGTACCCTCCTACCGCACCTGCACCAAAGACAAGAATTTCCATGCTTGAATTCTCCTGTGGCTGCAATCGCGATCTTTAACCACCACTGCAAGCAACATCCTTCTATTTGAAATGATACGCAAAGCGAACCTGCTCGTCCAATTGGCCATATATCTGGACGGGATATTTGGCTAAAACCTCACCTTGCTTTAAGAACACTTAGCCGTGCCCCGAAATATCCTGACTTAATCGACATTTGAGAAGTCGGCTCCGGCATCTTGGCTGATTATACGCCAGTCTATT